>JAAUSA010000086.1 GCA_012031975.1 Alkalinema sp. RU_4_3
GACCGCAATCGACACAGATGTGATTTTGTTTACCTTTCTTGATGCCGTTCTTACGGACGTGGCTCGATTGACATTCAGGGCATTTCATCAGAGGTCACCTTAACTCATACCTCTATTATGCAACGCCCTCTGCTGGCGGCGCTGGACTGGGGGGGGCGATCACGATCCTGCTTGGGAATTTGTTTGTGAATGATGTAATTTTTGCGAATAATCAGGCGATCGGGGGGAGTTCGACGGGAACTGCTGGAAATTGACGCTAGCGCCTGTATCGAGCAGTGCTGCGACTTCTAGAGCTGTATTGCGATAGTTGAGGGTGATGGGTAACTTGGGCAAGGCATCAGGAACACCGAATGTGTCAAAGCCTTGGGTAAAGTTAAATTGCTGACTGTTCTGCATTAGACTGGCGATTCTGATTCAAGCAGTTGGGCAAGTTTATGGGCGGCTTCATGGGAGTTGAGGGGTGACCAGAGCGAGTAGGTTGCTCCAGGTTGGAGGCTGGGCTCTTCTTGGGCAACTAGCTCGGTGGCTAGAAACTGCATGACACGCAATTTGTCGGCACGGGGTAAGTCTCGCAAGGTGGGAAATAGTTCGGTGATGCTCATGGGTTGTAGGAAGAACGTAGTACTTCTCTATTTTCGCACATTCACCAGAGATCGGGATCTATCTCGAATGAGCGATCGCCAAGTTCGTTGGTAGGAGGAGCGATCGACTACAAATCTAGCCATCCCTGAAGCGATTTTGCCAGTTGAGCTGCATCATCATCGTCTAACTTTCCAAGCTGTTTCACGATTAAGCGATCATGCACTGTGTAAACACCTCGCTTGATCGCTGTAACCACATTTAATCCAACCATCGATCGCTCTGACAGGATAAATTCCCCTTCGAGTAAGGATGCGGTTTTGCTAGTTAGTGGTGTGACGAATAGGTCTTGGGAAACATGTTTAGCGCTGATAACAACAGCGGGCCTGATCTTTGCACCGGATAGATCTGAGAAAGGATAGCGCACCAGAATAATGTCGTTTTTAGAGTAACTGGGCATAGACATCATCCTCATCATTATTCCAAACGCTATCTAATGAAACTTGGCTAGCTTGAAGCCAAAATTCTGTTTCTTCCTCCGATGAGTTCTTTCCCAGGGAATCAGTACCAAGCTCCACCTCCTCTGCTAGAATTCGGATCAATTGGAGCTTCTCGATCGACGAGAGCTTTCTTGCGCTAGGGAGAATTTCGACTAAGGTCATGGGGGTAGTCTCCACAGAAGTACCTTGTATGGCTAGTATTGTAGCGTTTTGAGGTAGCGATTGCCAAGTTCGTTGGTAGGAGGAGCGATCGACGGATATGGGCTTGGTTTGGCCCTATTGTCTATGGTAGCAGGTGGTTGGGGATGGGGAGTGCACAATGCTGCTCATAGAATTGGCCTTTGTCTAAGCGCCAGATAATTTCATGACTGCCATCTTCATAGGTACTGTGAAACAATCCCTCCATGTAGTCAATCACGTCACCATCATTGCTAGTAACTTCAAGGGTTAGCCGTTGTAATTGCAGTTTAATCTGCATCGCGAACTGTGCGTCCGAAAAAGGCAAATCGGCTATATCCACCACCGCGATCGGGAAAATGCCAGGAGGGAACATAATGAATTAGCAGATCGTCCGTCTCATTCAAAACAACGGTTTTTAATCTGTCATATTGAACATCATCCATTTCGAGCCAACCACGAACCGAGTAAAACATTCCCACTACACTAGTTCTCCTTACACCGATCGCCGATCGCTCACTGAAATCTGTTCCGTCCGTTCCGGAACCTGTGCCCCCGTCGCAACAGCATGAACAGCATGGAGGATATCGGCAGAATAGTATCGATTACCGCAGTGGTTACAAACCCCGATCGCCACATCTTCCAAAATCACAAACCCATCACAATGCTTGAATGCCTGACGCTTGACAGACTGAGGCTGAACAAGGCCTTCGCAGTATTCACATTGATGTCCATACATAGGATTAGCCCTCAAGTTCAATAGCGAAATCGACTTCCTACTCATCCACAAGACCCCGTTCCGTCACCTTCCCCTGCCTAAACTGCCCGATAGATCGCCCCAAATGCACCACATTCGCCGGAAACCGCAGTAAAAACTCCGTCTCGCTCAACCCAGCGACTTCCTCCTGGGGAACCCCTTGGCGATCATCGCATCCATCAATCCATACTCCTCAATCATTGCCTCAAGTCGCTGGAAATCCTCGATCGAAATCTGAACCGCGATCGGCTGTTGATTCTCCTCCAGAACATAGGTCTTCTGTAAAGGGCACATAATGAGCGAAGTTTGTTTCCTCGATTCTAAACCTACAGACATCGGAATCGAACCTAGGCAGCCTCCACCACCGCCTGCACCTGCCCCAAAAACACCATCGCCTCCTGAATCACCACCGCCGATCGCAACCGCTCCGCTTCCCGATCGCTCAACCCCTCAACCAACCCCTCCATCGACAGCCCACTCCCCGCCACCAACCGCTCCAACACCAAACGCGGCTGATACTCCGCCCGAATCAAATCCTCCTGCGTCAACCGATCGCCAAACCATCGTCGAACCAACTCGCGATCGGAAAACAGCACCCCCTCAAGCTGCGGCACCGCCATCACCACCTTAATCGGCCTAATCGACACCCCCGCCACAATATATTCAATCTCCGATCGCCGCTGCTCAATCAACCCCGCATCCACAGAATCCGAATCAAACACAAGCAATAACGGCACCTGTCGGCGCACCGCCAGCGATCGCGCCATCGAAATCCCATCGGACAGACCACCTGCCGCCACAATGAAAATATCGCGCAGCAAATCACCTGGCAAAAGTCGCTTCAGCAATTTTTCATCAAAAGTATCTTCAGTAACAATATAGGCAATCATGGGATAATTCCCTCCATCGTATTGTAGTCAGTCAACCCATCGGCCACACAAGCTCGATACTTCAGCGTTAGCGATCGACAAATCCGTTCCCGCTCTAACGCATATTGTATCTCCTGACCATTCCATAATAGAACCGTCTGCGGTAGGGCAAGATAGGAAAGACTGCGAGCTGGTCCCGTGAAGCCAGTTCGGCTGAAGATAGAGCCGACAGTCCCCGTAGGACGTCTTAAAAGCTGACTACGAAGTTTCGCGACTGGCCCATTGTCAACAGCTTCCTTAGCAAAGTCCTTACTTTCAGCCAGACAGGAAAGACCTTCACAATGAATCACACCATCGATCTGTTCAATTTCCTCCTCAAAAAGTTTGACACTATAGGGCCACTTCACATCTGCACCGTCCAACTGAAAAGCCCGTAGCACAAGATATTCAAAAGCTTTACCTGGCTCCCAATCCGGCGTATCGCGCTGCCCAATGTCACTCCACAGCGCCCGTAGGCCATCCCAATGGAGCGATTCAATTCGGGATTGATATTCTGCTGCCGTTGCCAATTTCTCGCCTCCAACCCGTAATGACGACTAAGACTATGGTTGTGGCAGATTCCCTATAACTATTCCGAGTATAAACTCAAAGGCCAATGACGTCCATATGTACCAGTACAGATAAAAATAAGAATTTAGACTCTGGTTTTTCGATAAGCTAGAGCCTTCGTGATGGCCCTGGGAGAAATTTTGTGCATCAAATGCAAGTCGTAGTCATCGGTGGTGGAGCTGCAGGATTCTTTGGGGCCATAGAAGCCGCCCGCGCCGGAGCCCAAGTTACCCTCCTCGAAGCCGGACGCGCCCCCCTCGCCAAAGTCCGCGTCTCCGGCGGAGGCCGCTGCAACGTCACCCACGCCTGCTTCGAACCCTCCATCCTCGTCCAACACTACCCCCGTGGCGGCAAAGCCCTCCGAGGCGCATTCACCCGCTTCCAGCCCCAGGACACCGTCAACTGGTACCTCCGCGAAGGCATCCAGCTCAAAACCGAAGCCGATGGCCGCATGTTTCCCCTCAGCAACACCTCCGAAACCATCATCCACTGCCTCACAGACGCCGCCCGCCGCGCCAATGTCAAACTCTGGGCCAGCGCCTCTGTCAAGCAAATCGAAGCCGTTGACGATCGCTTCCTCATCCACCTCAAAGGCGACCAAACCCTGCGCGCCGATCGCATCCTCATGGCCACAGGCGGCAGTCCCCAGGGCCACAGCCTCGCCAAAAGCCTCGGCCACAGCATCACGCCTGTTTCCCCCTCGCTGTTTACCTTTAATGTCAAAGACGATCGCCTCGAAGGCCTAGCAGGCGTCGCCGTCCAATCCGCCCGCGTCCGCCTCACCGTCGGCGACGAAAAATTTGAACAGACTGGCCCCTTACTGATCACCCACTGGGGCCTCAGCGGTCCAGCGGTCCTCAAACTCTCCGCCTGGGCCGCCCGCGCCCTCCACCAGGCCAACTACCAGGCTCGCCTCACGGTCGCCTGGCTGCCCAAGGACACCGACGACAGCCTGCGCAAAACCCTACAGAGCGTCAAATCCCAACTCCCCCAGCGCCTAGTGATCGCCAACTGCCCCCTGATGATCCCCAAACGCCTCTGGGAATCCCTCTGCCTCCATGCCGAAATCACCAACAACACCCGCTGGGCGGAACTTTCTAAGCGATCGATCAATCTATTAATCCAAAGCCTGATCCAGGGCAGCTACCCAGTCTCCGGCAAGGGCCAATTCAAAGAGGAGTTCGTCACCTGTGGGGGCGTGGACCTCAAGGAAGTCGATTTCAAAACCATGGAAAGCCGAATCTGCCCAGGGCTTTATTTTGCCGGAGAACTATTAGATATTGATGGTGTCACGGGTGGCTTCAATTTTCAGAGCGCATGGACCACAGGCTGGATCGCTGGCCAATCCATTGCCCAACCCTAAATCCCACAAGGAGTCCTATCATGCATGCTCGGATCCTACTAAAAGCCCTCCTAGGTAGCCTCACCCTGATCGCCCTCACCGCAACGGTTGCCCGCAGTGACTGGCACCACCATCGCAGAAACAACGGCCTCTCCGGTCGAATCTACATCCAAGGTAGCGATCGCACCGTGATCCGCGAACGCACCACCGTGATCGGTCCAGGGGGCGATCAGCCCACCGTTATTCTGCGCGAATCGGAAATTGTCCAGCCCGGTAGCTTTGGGGGGACTGTGATCTATGGCGATCGCTACTCCCAGCCCTATGATTACCGCTACGATCCCTTCTATCGCCGGACCGTGGAACGCTATCCGATCGGCAGTAGCGGCTTCGATGGGATCCCGTCGATCACCCCGAGTTATCAAGTTCCCATCCATCAAAGACCGATCTTTCCCAGCCGGACCATTATCCAGTCCTGTACGATCCAAATCGATGGCACCAGCAACTGTCCCTAGCGCCTAAGCTTCGCCCTGCTTGCTAGCAGCGCCTGGCAGACGGGAAGAATGGTGATCATCAATCTTCCACTCGCCATTCACCCGGCGATAGTGGATGCTGAAGCGGGCAGGAACGGTTTCACGTTTCTCTCCCTTGTCATAGGCAAAGGTGTAGTAGCCCGTTTCTACGGCGGTGTCGCCATAGACTCGGACGCTACCACTGTAGCCTGTGATCGCCAGGTTGGGCAGTTGGGTAAAGCTTTTGAAGTAGCGACGGATTTCTTCGGGACTGTTGCGCACCTGTGGTGAGTCAGCGCCAATCAGGGTCGCGTCCTTAGTGTAGAGATTGGTGATCTCTTCGCTGGCCGTAGGCCGACCTGAGGTGACGAGGGCCATCCATTTGGTGGCGATCGCTTCAACGGCATCCT
Source organism: Alkalinema sp. RU_4_3 (assembly GCA_012031975.1). Lineage (GTDB taxonomy): Bacteria > Cyanobacteriota > Cyanobacteriia > Leptolyngbyales > Leptolyngbyaceae > JAAUSA01. Next base: position 5,753 of record JAAUSA010000086.1, read on the forward strand.
GCTCTACTTTAAGTTTGGCCGCCTTCGCTTTTTCGGTGGGGGTGAGGGGTTTGCTAGGAATCTTTTTGACTTCAGGTTTTGGGGCTTCGGCCTTGGATTCCGTGGTTTCTGCGGTCTTCTCTGGGGCTTGATGCTCCGCCATTGGGGACTCTTGTTCGGGTTTGGCAACGACTTCGATCGCCTGGTCTGTCGGGGTGGCTTCGTCGTGGGATTTAGGTTCGGTCGGTTTAGGTTCGGCTTGGTGTTCGCCCTGGGTGGTGGATTCATGGCCCTTAGCATGCTGGGCGCCATGCTCTGGCTGGACCATATTCAGGTAGGAACTGTTCTTGTTGGCGGTGCTGAGACAGCCAGGTATGGCGGCGGTGAGGAGTAGAAGACCGATGAGCGTGGAGTTGCGATTGTTCATAACGCTTAAAACGGTGAGTTATAGGGGAAATTATCTGAAGGGAGGATATCAAACTTGATGCTTCAATATCTCAGATTGTAATGCGCCTAACATCGTGATCAAAGGATTCGGCCATGATTAAATGCTACATCCAAGTACGGAGAAAATCGATGGTTCGATGGCTCTGGCTCGATAAAACTGGCCCCTAAAGCCCCCAGCCTTCCTGTTCTAGCTCCTCAATTACTTGAAGTCCACGGGGGTCTCCTAGCTTTAGCATGGCGGCTTTGGCATCTTCGCGCACGCTGATGTCTGGATCCTCTGCAAAGGCTTCAATCAATGAATCAACGGCGGTAGCATAGACTACATTCGAGGGGAGTTCGCGGCAGAGTTCGCCGACGGACCAGGCGCAGTTGCTGCGGACGGCGGCGACGAGATCGCCCCTGAGGCCTTCGATCAGGGGGGGGATGGCGAGAATGATTTCGTCGAATTCGAGGACTGCTATTTGGGCGAGGGCGCTGGCGGCCCAGAGGCGGACGGCGGAGATGTCGAGGCGGACGGCTTCGATGAGGGTGGGGAGGGCGCGGCTGTCGCGGCAGTTGCCTAAGGCCCAGACGACGCCTTTGCGGGCGTAGCCGTTCCAGTCTTGGTGGTATTGGGCGATCAGGGGTTCGACGGCGGCGGGGCTGGGGTTGCGGCCTAGGGGCGTAGGCGGCGCTGACGCGGACGAGGGGGCATTCGTCGCCGAGGAGGGCGATGAGATCTGGGATGGCGCGATCGTCTTGGAGTTCGCAGAAGGCGCGGGCGGCGGCGGTGCGGGTGGGAACGTCGTGGGACCGCAGTTGGGTCAGCAGCAGTTCTACGTCGGGGCGCACGGGCTCCGGCTCGATGGGGGGCAGTCGATCGAGGGGACTCTCTAAATCGGCTTCTAGTTCTAGGAGTATTAAATCTTCTTGGCTACGCATAGCTTCTAGCGTAAGCCTTAAGGTGCTATTGGGTAAAGGGTTGGGCGGGAGTTTTTGGGTGGGGGCCGATGGTAGGTTTGGGGATCGGCCCCCGAGTCCGTTGGTTAGTTGGAGTAGTTGGGCTGGGAGTACTGTACGGGGTCGATGACTTCGGGGCCGCCATAGTAGCCGCCTCTCATCCTGGCGCCCTGTTTGCAGAGGTTGGTGAGGTTGAGGCGGAGGCCGCTGGAGGTTTGGAAGTAGCAGATGGGGGTTTCGTCGTAGAAGGCGGGGGCTGTGTAGTTCAGTTCGAGCATGATGGAGTCACTCCTCAAGGTAAATTCTGGAATTTAGATTGAGGTAGGTGCGGGGCCTGACGGTCCGGGTAGGGGACAGCTACCTTAGCTGGTTGCTGCCACAGCTTGGGGGGTGAAGATGATTTTGAGATAGCTATATTTGCCAAACGACTTCAATTCGTTAGCTTTAATCTTCTGATCGATAGCTTGTTGAAGGACCGGAACCTGCGTCTGCATGTAGTCCAATGCCTGTTTGTTGAGGTTGGCATAACCTGTTTCGCGCAATGAGGAGAATTGCAACGCTGGTTTCCCATCTTGACCAGGCAGGATGAGAAGTTTTCCTTGGGGCGTTAGTACTGCAATAAACTCTGCTGGCACAGGCTTCTCTATGAGGGCATCACTGGTTTTAGGAAGCGGTAGTGAAAGTGCTAACTCCTGGGGTCTTAAAATGGTTGACTGTTCGAGAACCTTCTCCTCAGCAAGGTTCTGCTGTTTACAATGCTATCGAAGAAGTCTGCATAGGTTTCGGCTTGGGCTGTCGTTAGGGCAATATCATCAACTTTCTTCGTCTTTTCACCGAAGGAAGTGGGTCCCAGGGCTTGGGCTACCGTGGGAACTGGGGTTGCGGGGGGTTGGTTGGCTGGTGCGGTTTTGTTTGCGGCATCTTCCTGGGTGCCTTCAGGAGTCTTGGCAAGGGTACCGCCCGTTGCGCCTGGGGTTACGGAGGCGACCTGAGTGCTAGCGGGGGGCTTGTCACCCGGAGGCATTTCTGTCTTGTCTTTGCCTTCAGTGGGGTCCTTGGATTTCTCTTCAGGTTGGGTCAGGTTGCCGATGTCTAGGGCGATCGTATTGCCTGTGAAACCCGTGAGCGATCTTGTGGTTTTTGGGGTGGTTTTGAAGATGGAGTCGATGTTGGTGCGGGAGGAGGGTTGGGTGTAGGAGATGATCGGCGGATCGAGGAGTCCCGGTACGCCGCTGTAGGAGGAGCTGCTGCTGCCGAGGGTGGAGCCAGACAGGCCGGCGAGGGGGGATAGGGCGCCGTTTTTGGTTAGGGGGAGGGGCAATGCGGAGGTGCCGTTAAGGCCGCCGCCCGGCATCATCAGGCTGTTGGAGGGGAGTTTGCCCTGTTCGGCGGGGCTGAGGGAGATCACGTCCACCACGCGCTCGGGCTTCTCTTCCTCGGCTCCCGCAAACACGGGTAACCCCAATGCGATCGCGCCATGGGCCAGCACCGATGCCAGGGTAGCCACTGCCATGGGGTGCCGGGCGAAGGGCGGCAGGGTGTCTAGGAGATCGTGTATGTCAAAGCGGGAGAAGGTAGGTCTCATGGGAAGTCCAGAGGGTCGCAGGGCGTCAGTGGGTTGAAAAGCGCGGATTTATGTTTCAACAGGTAATACATTCTTCAAGGATTCATTCTAGGATCAGGACGACAAGATCGGGAGAAAAGTTGCCGAGCATACTGAGTAGAGGTTCCCGCCCGAGGCTATGCCGAGTCGAACCCTCCACCGTACAATCTGAGGAACACTTGTCCAGATTAACCTGTCATGCCTCTGCCCCTCATCATCCTTCCGGGATATTTTGCTGCCGCCGATGACTATCTAGAGATGGAGAAGGCCCTAATTGCAGGGGGTTTGGCGGCCAGGATCGTGCCATTGAGCCGAAAGGACTGGTTTCCGACCTTGGGGGGCCGATCGATCACGCCGATTCTCAATCGCATCCATGCCACGGTGGAGCAGGTGCGGCGGGATACGGGGAGCGATCGCGTTAATCTAGTGGCCCATTCGGCGGGGGGCTGGATTGCACGGATTTATCTGGGCGATAGCCCCTATGACATTCATGGGCAGGTGCCGGGGCAGACCTATGCCTGGGGGGCGCATCGCTGGGTGAGCCGATTGGTGACGCTGGGGTCGCCCCATGTGAGTCAGGAGCGTTGGACGAAGAAGAATCTGAATTTTGTGAATGATAATTATCCGGGGGCCTTTGAGTCGAGTGTTCGGTATGTCTGTGTGGCGGGGAAGGCGGTCTATGGGAAGAAGGGGTTTGGGGGGGAGCGGGGGCAGTGGTTGGCCCATAGTAGCTATGAGTTGACGGGGGGTGTGGGAGAGGCTTGGGGGGATGGGATTACGCCGATTACGGCGGCGCATTTGGAGAATGCAGAGAATATTACCTTGGAGTCGGTGTGGCATTCACCGCGATCGCCGGGGTTATGGTACGGGACGCCTTCTGTGATTTCCCAGTGGATTGAGTTTTTGCGGTAGGAAGCTGCAAGTTAAACTGAATTGATAGAGGGTCGATCGCATCTTTACTGTCAGGGGAATGGGGGCGATCGCTTTCTGGCATGGGCTAGAATGAAGGAGTTCTGGGTGATACCTAAATTGTTGGGCCTTGAGGATAATTAGGAGGCTGTATGTTAGAACCATTGGTGAGCCGGGTGACGGCGCTGGAGGCGCAGGGGATTGTGAATGAGTTTTTGAGCGATCGATTGCCTGATCGATTTACGGCGGATCAAGGGGTATGGCAGAAGAAGTTTTGGGTGGTTCCGGTGATTTTGGCCTATCCGGGGATTGGGTCGGTGGGTACGGTGGGGCAGGTGCGGGTGGATGGGATGGTGGGTGAGGTGGTGGATTATACGGCGATCGAGGAGATGAAGCGGGTGGGGATGGAGGTTTATCAGGTGAATCGGGATGCGATCGAAGCTGCGTTTTCATAGGCAGGAGACGCCGGATTCCTGTGTGCCTGCCTGTCTGCGGATGGTGTTGGGGGCGATGGGGGTGGAGATGAGTGAGGCGGAGCTGCGGGAGCGGTGTGATTGTACGGGGTTAACTTTTGAAAATTGCGAAGAGTTAACTCCATTCAGCATCATAAATCTATGTTTCCACCACTTCATCAGTCTAAGATTTTTCTGGCTTCCGTATTTCTTTGCATTCCTAGCTCTGCAACTGTAAACCTAGAAATCCTCTGGTTCTCCAAAAGAATGCAACAGGACCAAACCTTTGAACTGCCCATTTCCGTAGACTGGCAACTGGCGATCGCCGCCTAGCCAACTCCAAGAACCAAATCCTTCCCAAGACAGATTTACGATCGCCCACCCTCATAGATACGATTGAACTACTAGCGATCGCAGAAAGCACTATCTCACAAGAAGAGGAAACTTGGGCAAGAAAAACCACCGCAAGACAATCCGCAGCCTCACCCAACGAATCGAGGAACATCAGGAGAAAATTCGACTAGAGTTAGAGAGAGAAAGTCCTGACCAAGGACTCATCAATCACTGGCAAAAAGAGATCCGCGCCTTTGAAAAAGGCATACAGCAAGCTCAAAAACGACTGGGGAACTAGCCATGCAAACCACCGATCGCCCGATCGCCATCCACAACCGTACCCTCAACACCCTCACCCGTGAACTCGGCAGCGAATGCCAAAAAGTCGTCACACTCCTGGGTCAGCTCCAACTCCCCAACCTCAGCCCCAGCCAACAGGCCACCATCCTCGCTGACCTCCTCACCTCTACCATTCATCTCCATACCCACTGCGGCGAAGACTTCCAAGACCTCATCTCTGATGCCCTAGAAGCCCTCCCGGACACCGACGAACCCGACTAGCAGCAGAAATTTCCGTAGACTGGCAGCTAGCGATCGCCGCCTAGCCAACCTCCAAGCGACACAGAAAAACACCATGACCCCCGATACTGCTTGCGCAACACTTCGTGACCGCTACTTCATCGCCCTCCTCCCACCCCAGGAAATGCAGGACTACGCCAACCAAGTCCGGCAATATTTCAGCGATCGCTACAACAGCCACAAAGCCTTCAGTTCCCCGCCCCACATCACCCTGCTCAAATATGATGGCCAACAATGGTAACCCTATTGGGATGTGGTATTGGGTAAGGGTGAAACCCATCAACCGCTGGAAACAAGTCCTTAAGGGCTCGTTTATCCAGTGATTGATGGGTTTAATTCGTTTATATCATTGCCACGGAGAAGTAGCGTTATTTAGGACTGACAGCGGGTTGGGCCACACCAGCGGGTAGACTACCAGCGGGAGGCGTCTGGGTTTTGCCAGCTTGGGGAGGGGCGGGTAGATCGGGCAAGCTGTTCCAGAGTTCGGAGGGCTTGGATTGGCCGACCATTTGGACGGGGACGGGGGTGTTGGGATCGATCGAGATCATTGTAGGTGAGTTGCTAGATTTACCGCAGAGTTGGCTAAGGTCGAGACTTTGGCCATTGGTGGTGGTCAATTGACAGACAGAATCGGACGGAGCTTGGGCGACGGCCTGGGAGCGGGGCCATAGGACAGTGATGGCCAGGCTGCTGGAGGCGATTAAGCCCAATAGCAAGAATACTTTCTTCATGGTAATACGCTCTTTGTTGTGTGGGTGAAATGGGATGGAATGGGACTAAGCGGCGGTTAGGGGACGGGAACCGTCGAATTGGCACCACCATTGTTGCGCAACTGTTGGACGGCGGGCATAAAGCGCTCTAGGGGTACGGAACCATTGATTCTAGTATTGCCGTAGCTGAAGGCGCCCCAATGTAAGGATTGAACGCGACGGCCACTGGTATGGAGGCTAGAACCCGAGGCACCGGGGAGGGTGTCACAGTCATGCATCAGGACCCCAGAGGTTGTTTGACGCAAGCCGCAGCCGAAGTGACCCGTTGGGGTGGTGCCGCCGCCGGAATAGCCAATCAAATTAGTACCCTGTCCGGCAACGCTGCTGCCTGCATTACTAATGCTATTGGAATAGCCTTCATTGCCGAACCAACCTGTGATATCGCCCATATTGCTATTGAAGCGGATGATCGCCCAGTCTTTGGTGCGATCGGCAAACGTTGCAGGCGCCTTAGGCAGGGCAGTCCAATAGAGGTCCACGTTGGCGGAAGCATAGACGCGGTTGCCATGCTGAAGGGCGAAGGCTTTAATCTGTCTGGGGCCTCGGCCTTGGCTATCGCGCAGACAGTGGGTGTTGGTCAAGCCAATGTTGCGGCCAATCACGGTGAAGGAGCAGGTGTAGTAGAGTCCATCGGCGGCTTGAATTTCCAGGCGCCCGATCGCTTGGCGTCCGTTGTTTGCCATCCATTCGTAGCTAGGTGTGACGCGGTTATCGACACCGATGATTTCGGATTTTGCGATCGTTGTGCTACCGTTCCAGAGACTGACTAGGGTGCCACCACAAAGGGCAAGCTTAGCGAGGTTTGAGCGTTTTTGGGGTAGTGTTGAGAGGTGAAGCATGATGTGTTTACGTTTGAGTAGTGGGTGTTGGTTTGCAGGTGAACCCTGCGATGTCTATAACTTCGGATGAAAATCTCAGGTTATTCACTCTGGGGAGTGTTAGGTTATGGAAGTTGACCTAAAACTTAAATCTGGATGGAGTAACTAGTACTATGACAATCACCTCAATGCTACTAATGTTTAAGCTAAACGATCGATCGGATGTATCAGAATTAGTTGCCGTCATGAGCCTGGGTCTCTGTACAGCCATAGCCGGAGGCAGCGTCAGTATTGAGGAAGCCGAGCGGCGATTATTTAATCCCAAGGTGCTAGCCCAACTGACAGGTCTAGGGCTCTCGGAGTCACTACTAGAGATCGTTCATTTAGGAACAGAACTAGAAGACGTTCAAAGCTTAGTTCCAGAACGCCTGAGTGAAAGCCTGGCACAGATGCAAGCTAAGTCATTGGCATTTTTAAATCAAACAATGAATCGATCGAATATTGCGGCTTAAGTCCCCTACCCCTTCACCCCACTCCCCACCTCCACTCGGCACAATATACTTCTGCATCAACAGGAAAAAAGCCACGATCGGCGCAATCGACAACACAGACCCCGCCGCCACCAGACGCCAATCCGCATCCGACGTCCCCGTCAGCTTAGCCACACCCAGAGGCAGCGTATACATCTCCGGACGATTCGTCACAATCAACGGCCACAGAAAATCACTCCAAGACCCAATAAACACAAAGATCGCCAGCGTAAACAACGAAGGCCGAATCGCTGGCAGCATCACATTCCACCAAATCCCCAACTCACTACAGCCATCAATTCTGGCCGCCTCCTCCAATTCCTTCGGCACCGATTGAAACGCCTGCCGCAATAGAAACAAGCCAAAGGCCGAAGCCAACGCCGGAAACACCATCCCTAAATAAGTATTCACCAACCCCAAATCCCGCGCCAGAATAAACAGCGGAATCATCACAATTTGAAAAGGGATCAAAATTGAAGAAACAACGGCGCTGAAAATAATCGATCGCCCCCAAAACTCCATCCTTGCCAAGGATAGGCCCCCAGCGCACAGAAAATCAGATTCAGCGTCACCGTCAAAGCCGATACAAAAATACTATTGGCAAAATACTGCCCAAAGGGATTCTCCTGCCACACCTTCACAAAATTATTCAACGTCGGAGATGACGGCCACAACTGCGGCGGAAACGCAAACAGATTCTCCGTCGGTCCCTTAAACGCCGTACTGACCAGCCACACCATCGGCAAAAGCATGACAATGGCGATCGCACCCAGCACCAAATAATTCAGGAAAATACTCAACCCAGTACGACGCATATTCAAACCCCATCCCACAACAAAACACCAACAACCTATCCCAGTTCATAGCCCCCAGAATTGGGGGTTTGGGGGCCTCTACTTCGTCGCCACCACCGCCACATTCCAAGCCATCCGCTTCATCAGCGGGAGTTTCTTCACTAGGCGATCGAGCCGCTCCAACCTTAAATACATCGGTTTCAACCGCGCCTGCTCCAGAATAATCTTCTTCCAGTAGCGCTCCTGATTCGGATTGACCTTCTCAATTAAATAAAACTGCAAGAAAATCCATAGGGTGGCGATCCAAAAAGTGTCAAACCGCGTCGTCCCAAATAACCTCTGAACCTCACCCACCAAATTAATATGCAGCGGCGTCTCATCTTCAGTCCGCACCTCCGTCGCGATCCGACGGTAGACATTAATCACCGGATTATGCCGCAACGGGTCCCAAAAACACATCTTCCCACCGGGCTTCAACACCCGATGGATCTCCTTGATCGTCACCAGCGGATCAGGAATATGGTGCAGCAGATTCGCCGCATAGACAATGTCAAAGGTGTTGTCGGGATAATCAATATCCATGGCATTAATCACCCGACCCTCCACCTTCACCCCATTCACATCCGCCAGCTTCAGCGCCGTCTCCACCATGCCCGGCGAATAGTCCGAAGCCACGCACTTTGCCCCAAGCTTCGAGAAATAGACGCTGTTTTCTCCAGCACCACAGCCAAGATCGAGCAGGACCTTCCCCTGCACATCCCCCAGATGCTTCAGAATAAAGCGATTCTCCGGAGCCGTGCAGGCCTCAAAGTAGTCCGACACCCGGATGCCGTCTACATCAATGGTGCTAGCCCATTGATCGTGAAAGTCCTGTTCGCGCTGAAGCAGATCGTCTTGCATGAGGTTTCGCCCCGGATAAATCTGGGTTTATTATGCCCTATCCTTAGACGCTGGCAGCCTCCCGACCTGCCTCTTGCTGGGCCTGGGTCGTCGAGCTGCCACCTTCAAGCACCACATACAGACGGTTCAAGGCATTCACATAGGCCTGGGCCGAGGCCACCACAATGTCCGTATTGGCCGATCGCCCCGAGAAAATCCGCTCCCCATACTTCAGGCGGATGGTCACTTCGCCGATCGCATCAATCCCCGCCGTCACCGACTGCACCGAGAACTCGATCAGTTGGTTCGGCACCTGGATCACCCGGTTGATCGCCTTGTAGATCGCATCGACCGGACCCGTGCCCGTCGCCGCATCCATCAGCTCCTCCCCCTGGGGCGTGCGAATCCGCACCGTGGCCGTGGGCTGGGCATTGCTCCCGCAGGATACCTGGACCATCTCTAGGCGGAACAGTTCCGGGGGCTGCTGGGTTTCGTCATTGACGATCGATTCGAGATCCCAATCGGTGATCTCCTTCTTCTTATCCGCCAGCTCTTTAAAGCGTACAAAGGCCTTATTCAATTCCTGATCGCCCAGTTCAAAGCCCAGCTCCCCGAGGCGCGTGCGGAAGGCATTGCGACCCGAATGCTTACCCAGGACAATCTGGTTGTCCGTCAGGCCGATCGACTGGGCATCCATGATCTCGTAGGTGTTGCGATTCTTCAACATGCCATCTTGGTGAATCCCCGACTCATGGGCAAAGGCATTGGCCCCGACGATCGCCTTGTTCGGCTGCACCAGCATCCCGGTCATGTTCGAGACCAGGCGGGAGGTCCGATAGATTTCCGTGGTGTTGATTTTGGTTAAGGGGACCTCCGAGTCCACCGGGCGACCCAGGAAGGGATTGAAATACTGTCGCCGCACATGGAGGGCCATCACCAGCTCTTCGAGGGCGGCGTTGCCGGCACGCTCGCCAATGCCGTTGATCGTACATTCAAGCTGGCGCGCCCCATACTTGATCGCCTCCAGGAACGAGGCCACCGCCAACCCCAGGTCATTGTGACCATGGACCGACAGAATCGCATTGTCGATATTGGGCACATTTTCCTTGATGCCCCGAATCATGTCACCAAACTCACTGGGCGTCATATAGCCCACGGTGTCCGGGATATTGATCGTCGTGGCCCCAGCATCGATCGCCTTCTCCAGGACCTGATACAAATAAGCAGGCTCCGACCGGGCCGCATCCATGGGCGAAAATTCCACATCCTCCACAAAGGACTTGGCATAGGTGACCATTTCCTCGGCTATAGCCAGCACCTCCGATCGACTCTTCTTAAGCTGGTACTCTAGATGAATATCCGAGGTCGAAATAAACGTGTGGATCCGCCCATGGACCGCTGGCTGCAAAGCTTCCGCCGCCGCCTTAATGTCCGCCGGAATCGCCCTGGCCAGACTGCAAATCACCGGGCCATCCTCCGTCCCGACCAGCTCCGCAATCCGACGCACCGCATCAAAGTCCCCAGGACTGGCAAAGGCAAAGCCCGCTTCTATGACATCCACGCCAAGTCTTGCTAGCTGCCGGGCGATCGCAATTTTCTCTTCCCCATTCAGCGTGGCACCCGGTGCCTGCTCGCCGTCCCGCAGGGTGGTGTCAAAAATGATGATGCGATCGGAACTAGGTAAGTCTCTCATGGCTATGTAGGGGTGGGTTAATGACCTGAAAACAGAAAGGAGCCATTTTGTACAAAACAGCTCCCTTCTATTCTAGTGCTCAAGACCGCGTCTTATATAATACTTTGTCGTTTTTTGTAGTATCGGAGGGGCTAGAAACTTCAGATTTAGAACTAACAGGCTTAACGATGGGTTTAGCAGCGGGCTTGCTTCGTAAGGGCTGTCTGAGATCTGGGACTTCTTCCTGTACCACGTCAAAGTCAGGGCGCGGCGACTTCAGTCAGCCATGGTCGCTCTTTTCGATGCGGGCGCGGATGTCATTGAGATCGATGTAACGATCCGTAACATTGCGTAGCTCCCGAGCGATCATTCCCTCGGTCGAAACCACGGTGATATGGGTGTTCTTGGAGCGCAGCAGCTCAATGGCCCGCTCGAAGTCGCCATCGCCGCTGAACAGAATGACGCGATCGTACTGCTCCACGGTGTTGAACATATCCACCACGATTTCGATGTCCAGGTTCGCCTTCTGGGAATAGCGGCCCGAGTTGTCGTCGTAGTATTCCTTGAGAATCTTGGTGCGCACGGTGTATCCCAGACTAATCAGGGCGTCCCGGAAGCCCCGCTGGTCCTGGGGATCTTTCAAGCCCGTATACCAAAAGGCATTCACCAACTCAACTTCACGCTCACTGGTAAAGTATTCTAAAACCCGCTTGGGGTCGAAAAACCAGCCGTTCTTCTGCTGTGCATAGAACATATTATTTCCATCTACAAAAATAGACAGACGGTTCAAATGGTAAGCCATAGAAAAGATTAGACCTAAAACTTGTAAAAGCAATTCATGGAAATAACACCCCGAGTTCCTAGTGATGCGCCTGATTAGGAAAAAGCTATTTCCTGCTTCTTACCTACTCATTGTGCCCCGATCGGAAACTCGACGCTCACGCACCGTATGCGAAACTAGGGTCTGAACATAAAGCGAACAACTGAGCTTACCAGCTTAGTTGTTTGTCCCCACCCTGTGGTCTATCTAAAGATAGATGTTTAGTCACTTCAAACACTTTATTGGAGGAAATATAGGGAGTTGTCATATCATCCAGTTTAAAGGGAGCAAAGCAAACGGAGCTGAACCTAGGACCATCACCGAATTGGCAGTTCCCTAGAGAGAAAAATGCGCAAACGGTAAAGCCATAGGCTTACTACCATACTACGGTTTTTCCGACTTTAACAGCATGGGCGTACGGATCACACAAAACTCACATTCATCGCGTTAGCGGGGGCGGCTCGGGCTGGCTCTCTTTTCCTTGAGGATGCGCGTCGCTGCTGTACAGATCAGGAATTTGGAGATTATCCTGGGGATGTCAGAGGCTTCACCCTATTTGTTCCACCCTTACCCGGCCCTGCTCCACCCATGCCGTTCTCCACGCCTCCGACGGAAACCATGACCTATTCGAATTCGGCCCTGGGTCGATTGGCCCGCTGGCGGCAGCGGGTGGGGGTTCGCCGTTTGGGCATGCGGGGGTTGGCGCTCCTGGCGATCGTCGGGGGCAGCGCGCTAACGGGTCTTAACCCCGAGGGACTCCAAACGGCGGAGCGCCAGGTACAGAGCCAGTTTTGGCAATGGCGGGGGGTGACGCCGCCGCCCCAGGATGTGGTGGTGCTGGCGGTGGATGAGCCCACATTGAATCAGGTTTCCAATTGGCCCATGCCTCGGGCGAAGTATGGGGAGGTGATCGATCGGATCATGGCAGCGGGGGCCAAGGCCGTGGCGGTGGATGTGATCTGGGACTTTCCCAGTAGTTTTGGCAATCAGGCGCAGTCGCCGGACCTGTCGCCGGACTGTGAGAAGATTCAGCTCTCGGCGGACGATCGCGCCCTGGTCCAGGTGCTGAAGAAATATGGCGATCGGATTGTGCTGGCGACAAGGTTTGAGGACAGTAAGGGGGAGGGCTGGAAGAGCTTTCGGCTGGCGCTGCCCTATTGTCCCTACCGGGAGGTGAAGGCCCAGTTTGGCAATGTCAATTTTCTGTTTGAGTCCGATCAGCGGGTCCATCGCTTGGGCCGGGAATACCTGCGGGACCTGGTCAAGAAGTCGCCGGAGACCTACGGCGATCTGATGACGGATGCCCAGATTTCCTCCTTTGCCGAGGCGGCCCTGAAGGCGGCGATCGCCGCCCTCTTGCGGCGCTACTACGGGCCGCGAAGCGAGACGTTCGATCCGCGGCAACTGTTGCTCTTTGGCCAGCGAATCGAGCAGCTTCCGCTTGACGAGGCGAGCCTCGCGGAAGAGGCGGGCGAACCGCTTCTCACACGACGGGCGAAGAACCGCCACAACCACGGGCGGCAGCAGCTTCCCGAATCGCTGGAACGGATCGAGATCGAGCACGACCTCGCCGATTCTGAAAAAGCCTGTCCGGCCTGCGGGTGCGCGCGTTGCCGGATCGGCGCAGAAGTGAGCGAGCAGCTCGAATACTTCCCGGCCAGCTTCAAGGTCCTCAAGCACGTCCGGCACAAGTACGGTTGTGCGAAGTGCGACGGCGAGGGATACAACCCGAACATTGCGACCGCAGTCAAGCCGCCGCAGCCGGATTGACAAGGGACTGCCCGGGCCGAGCCTGCTGGCGTACGTC
>JAAUSA010000320.1 GCA_012031975.1 Alkalinema sp. RU_4_3
GGTTGGCGGTTCGGGTGGGGTTGGTGGCTCCGGGCGGCCTGTGTTGTTGAGGAAGATGCGATCGCGAAACGATGGCACAAGGCTAGCATTGCTGCCGTCGGCGCGGAGGATAAATCCGGCACTGCCGCTGGCGGTGGCATTAAGGGTACCGACGGGGACGTAGGGTTCCACGGAGATTGGGCTGCCGAAGCCGCTGTCTCTGGTGATGGTGCCGGGGGCATAGGCTTCTACGAAGGTTTGGCCACCACTGGTGATCCTGATGTTGCCAGGGAAGCCTTGGCCATTTAGGTTTGGGTTGCCACTGCCAAAGCTGCCAGTCAAGATGCTGGTGGGGGAAGTGGTGAAGTTGGGGGAGGGGTCTTGGTAGCGGAAGTCAAAGCTCTCGGTGATGCGGACAAGACCATTGGTGCGCAAAGTAACGTCTCCGCCAAAGCGGGCATTAATGGTGGCGATGTTGATGTTGCCTTGATTGGCAGTCGCTTGGAGATTGCCACCGTTGGTCTCGATCGAGCCTGTGGTAATGCCAGCAGGGGCAGAAAGAATTACACCATCAGCACCCGTGACGGGGGAAGAGATAGTGATCGAGCCTGTGGTAATGCGGGCTTGGTTGGGGGTGCGATCGCGCTAGAAACAAACCCTGGCCGTAGATTGGGGGCGTTGCGGAGTTCTGTCGTAGAGGGGAGGACGTTGGGGTTTTGGGTCAGGGGGGTGAGGCCTGCGCGGAGGATCAGGGTGGGGCTGGTGGCGAGGAGGGCAATTTCGGGGTCGGTGCCTTGGATTGTGGGATCGGCGGCATTAATTGTAATATCGCCAGCGGTGATGCTGCCGCCTGCTTCGACTTTGAGGGAGTTGCCTGTGTAGTTGCCGAAGGTGATGTCGCCGATCGCGCTGATGATGCCGGAGCTGCTGGTGGGATTGTAGCGGAAGTCGCCGGGGGTGCCTGCGATCGTCTGGGTCAGGAAATTATTGCCGCTGATAAACCGCCCGTTGCCTGTGATGGGGCCGTTGCTGGCGAGTTTGAGGTTGTTGCCGCTGCGGAGGATGGATTGGGGTTGAGCGAGGGCGTTGATGTTAATGGCGGTTGGGGCGGTTAGGGTGAGGTCATTTAGGGAGCGGATGTCGATCGGATTGCCGACGGCGCTGTCACTGATGTTTAGCTGGGCGTTGGATGTGAGTTTTAGATCGCGTCCAGCCAGGAGACTACTGCCGTTGGAGAGGGTGAGGTTGCCTGGGGATTGGAGGCTGAGATCGCGATAGGCCTGGAGCTGGTTGTTGTCGAGGGTGAGGGTGGTGGCGGAGGTGGCGGTCATGTCTTGGCGGGCTAGGAGCTGGCTATTGGTGATGGCGATCGCGTTGCCCTGGAGGCTGATTTGATTCGGGTCGCTGCCACCTCGGGTAACGTTCTGTAGAGTGAGGGTTTGTCCGGCATTCAGGGTGAAGATATTATCGCTGGCAAAGGAGGTGCTCTGGAGGGAGAGGTTTTGGAGGGAGAGGTTGTTGGGAGCCTGTAGGGTGATATCTCGCTGGACGTTGATAGAGCCGCCCTGGATGTTGATCGATTGACCTTGGATTTGTAAGTTAGTGGTGTCGATGAAGGCACTATTGAAGGTGAAGCTGCCTCCATTGGCTTGGAGGGTGATATTGCTGCCGGGGGTTTCGCTGGTGTCGAGGAGGCCATCGGGGAAATTGATGTTGCCACTGGCGGTGATGTTAATGCCCTGGGGGCCGCGCGATCGAATAAATGCCTCGGTATTGAGGCTGGTGGGGGAATCTATGGTGACATTGCCTAGGGTGTCAAAATTGAGGCGGGTGGCATTAATCCCTTTTAGGCTGACATTATTAGCTCCTGGACCGACCCCTAAGGTAAACGGTATCTCAAAATTGACCAGGGGACTGGTGGCACCAATATTGCCTGCGACTATCACATCTCCCTTGGCTCTGATGATTAAATTGCCATCGCTACCGACACCACGATCGAGGGTGCTACTGAATAAAACATTCCCTGAAGCAGTATTGCTAGAACCTGTGCGACTGTCGATCGTAGTGAAGAAACTGTTTGTGAATGCAGGTCCGTTAATATTAATATTGCCGCCATTTGAGTTGAGTGTATCAATTTCAATACGAGGTCCGGTCAATGTGATGTTGCCGCCATTGGCGTTGAGTTCGGAGATGACTAGGCGATCGGCGATTCGAGTTGATGAATCAATTGAATTAATGAATAAATTACCGCCGTTCAATGTGATTCTATTATTCACGTCAACCCTGGGGGCACTGAGGGTTAGGTCGGATTTGCGAATGTTAGCGCTGGCATTGATTGGTTCTGCGACGATGATGCCTTCTCGGGCGGCGATCGCTACATCAGTGGTTTGCAGTAAATTGACAATTTGAGCTGGGCTAACGGAAAAACTAAAGTTGAAGCTATTATCAATGCCGATTTCGTTGAGTTGATTGGGGGCATCGAGGATGAAGCGATCGGCTAGGGCTCCAGGGGTGCTGATGGTGACGGTGCCTGGATCGAGGAGGAGACGACCTGTTAATCCAAAGGTTGAACTCGTATCGACGGTGCCATTGAATTGCAGGTTTTCTTTGCCCGAGACTTCGACTAGGCCGCCGTTACCCGATCGCGCCGTTGCCAAAACTGTTCCCGCAAACCTTGTGGTGCCGTCGGACCAGACGATCGCTTCTCCAGCGTTGCCTTGCTCGATCGCGCTAACGTTAATTCTGCTGTTGGTATTAACTAACGTATTTTGTGCCCGAGGAGTGGGGCCTTGACCTTGATAATCGCCGCCAATTTTAACGTTCCCGCCGGATTGCGATCCGGATGCGTTGATGTTTGCGTCAATCAGTCCAATGGTCTGGCCGAGGATATTGACTTGGCCCCCGGACGGCCGCTGACGTCAATGCTGTTGTTTGCGACGACCATCCCAGCTTGTTCTGGAAGGCGTACGCCTGAGCCCGTGAGGCTGACGATGCCATCTTGAACGGTGATGCCTGTGGCGTTGCTGAGGTTGCCGCCTGTGACTAGCTGGGGGAGGGAGGCGGGGGTAATGGTTTGGGGATTAACGGCGGTTTTGACATTTAGGGGCAGGGCGAGGTTGAGCAGGCTGCCGGGTTGGCTGACTTTGACGAGCTGTTCTCCGGGGATGGCGGCGATCGTGACGGTTCCCCCCGGAGCCTTGAGGTTGCCTGTGTTAACGACCTGGCCGCCGAGGAAGGTGAGGGTTTGGTTGGGGTTGAGGGTGAGGTTGCCTTGGTTGACGATCGCCCCAGCCACATCTGTAAAGGCGAATTGGGCGGGGAGACCCGTGAGGTTGCTGTAGTTGTTTTGGCCCCAGGCGTTGAACCAGCGATCGCCCAGGCCGATCCCCTGGGCGGTGGTGGCGGTGAAGGCGGCGGGGAGGTTTAGGCTAGCGCTTGGCCCAAACAGGATCCCGGCGGGGTTCATGAGGTAGAGGTTGCTGTTGCCGCCTGTGATTTGGAGGAGGCCATTGATGCTTGAGGGGGAGCCGTTGGTGATACGACTGAGTATGTTTTGAATGCTGGGATTGGATTGGAAGTTGGCGATCTGGCCTTGGGTGAGGTCGAATTGTTGGAAGCTGTGGAAGAGGTTCCCGCCCGCTTGCTGGCCGCCGCTGATGTCGAATTGGTTGCCGGAGGTTTGAACGGTGGTGTTGGTGTCGTTGGGGTTGGGGAGGAGTTGCGATCGAGCTGGAGCGTTGGAGATGAGGGTTAGGGCGATCGAACTACAGACCAGCCATGTCGTACGTTCCATCTTGACCACCATGTTCCTAGGGACTAGAGCTTATTGGCCCAGTATAGGCAGTGGTTTTTTGGGGTGTCGAAGATTTGATAAATTGTTACCATGGGACGCAACAATCGAGCAAGTATTACGACTGTGACTACGAATGACTGGTTGTTTTCGCATCAACAACTGAGGGGAAACAGCAGAACAACTCAAATATTAATGATTCAAGTTTTCCACATCTAAATTACCCTTGAAATCCCAATCCATCAATGACTGAGGAGCATTGAGCAGCCTCAGATGGAGTTTTGTGTCCTGCAGTTGACAAATCCCATGACTGGGGTCTAGGGGGCCTTCTTCCCACCCACCCTAGCACTCCACCCAAAAGCCAACAAAAATACCATCGTCGAAACCAAAACGATCGCCGGACCCGACGGCAAATTCACATAAAAAACTCAAAATACACCCCCCACCACCGA
>JAAUSA010000321.1 GCA_012031975.1 Alkalinema sp. RU_4_3
CTAAACCAGTAGGGCGTCGTTGTTCGCTGAATGACCTGCCAGTTCAGATTGAGTTGAATGCCGTCCACTGTTGACTGCGCATCCCACCCCACCAGACGGAACGAATCTGCGAACACGGCATTAACAGGTTGAGCCGCTGTTACAGGGCCGGGCGATTCTGGCGGCGGTGAACACCTCCCTGGGGCGATCGAATCTGACTGCCGAGGCAATAGACTATATCCATGCCCACGGCACAGGCACCGCCCTAAATGACCAAACCGAAGCCGATCTAATTGAACAGTACTTCCCCCATAGACCCTGGGTCAGCAGCACCAAGGGCGCCACGGGCCATACCCTAGGCGCCTCCGGAGCCCTGGGCGTCGCCTTCTGCCTGATGGCCCTGCAATGGCAAACCGTACCGCCCAATGTGGGCCTGCGCGATCCGGCCTTTTCACTAAACATCCCCCTCGGCCCTCGGACAGCAGCGCTAAATCATAGTCTCTGCTTGAGTTTGGGCTTTGGGGGACAGAATGGGGCGATCGTGGTGGGCGTTTAAAAATAGACGTCCATGGTCGATCGGCCCGTGGTTTTCATCCAGTTTTGGGCTTCGATGTAGTTGTTGGGGGCGAGGAGGACGGCGCGCTTCCAATATTCGGCGGCTTGTCGAAGAGGCCTTCGCCAACCTCTTCTTCGCCATTGTCCTGGGCCTGCTCGCCTTGGAAGTGATAGATCACGGCGATATTGTTGAGGGCCTGGGGCATGCGGGGGTTGAGTTCGATGGACTGGTGATAGAGCTCCAGGGCCTCCTGATGGTCGCCGTTACTGGCTTTGATCAGACCAATGTTGTAGAGGACGTAGCTGCGATCGACATCGTCTTCCTCGATTTTGAGGGCTTCGTAATAGTTTTCCAGGGCCTCGGCGTATTCGCCGTCAGCTTGGGCAGCCATGCCATCGCGGTAGTAGGCAAAGGCTTCTTTTTCCTTCCGGCTGGCCGGGAACACCTTGAGAATGATGTCCGCCATCACGGTAAAGCTTTTGTCGATGAAATTATCGTTGCGCTGAGTTCTTGGCATGGTGGAGTAAGGAAACAGCTAAAAAACAGTTGAGGAACCAGTAAAAACCAAAATTTTGCAGTGAATCCAGTCTCACCCATTAGGGATAAACTGGCTCACTGCAACCCATCAGCAGGTTACCTGCCAATGAATAGGGACTTTAACGTCCCCGCTGCTCCTCGTTGAAGTTCTGAAGTTGCTGCAAGGCAGCGCGGAAAATGTTAAACCCAGCCCAACCAGCCGCCAAAGCCACAGGTCCCAACACCAGCAAGATACGAAAATCTAAGTCCATAACGCTTGTCTCTTAAAAACAATTCTCTTTTTAAAGTTGTAGCGGATCGGGGGACGTTTTCATAGTCTCCAGGGGAGATTTGTCACAGGAGCGATCGCGAACCCTGGCCCCTAGACAAACCCCAGATCCTGCCCCGTACCGCTGTGGACCAATGCTAACTTTTCGTAATGTTCGGCATGGGTGATCAGATCCTGGGCCTCGGTTTCGCTGAGTTGTCGGAGGACTTTGCCGGGAATGCCGACGACGAGCGATCGCGGCGGCACGTCCTTGGTGACCACGGCCCCCGCTCCGACGATGCTGCCCTGGCCTACCCGTACACCATCCAAAACCGTGGCGCCAATCCCAATTAAGCAGCCCCGTTCGATATGGGCGCCATGGACCACGGCCCGGTGCCCCAAGGTCACGTATTCTTCGAGCACCGTCACCTTGCCTGGATCCCCATGGAGAATCGCGCCATCCTGGACATTACTGTGGGCACCGATCACAATCGCCTCCACATCCCCCCGGACGATCGCCCCGTACCAAATGCTAGCGCCCTGGCCGATCTGGACGTGACCGATGATGGTGGCATTGGGGGCAACAAAGGCGGCCTGACTCAAGTCGGGATCGGGCCAAAAAGCAACAGAATGGGTCATAGAGGGGGCGTTCTTGAAAAGATGTTGAAGAGGGGTGGTGTTTTTTTCGCCCATGGATGCCTATTGATCTTGCGGCCCATGGGGTTTTCATGATACTGGAGCGGAAAAAAATACGATCGCTATAATTTAGGAAATAAAAGCGCCACCCACTGGTTACCTCACTGAAACGTATGATGAGTCCTCTTTTGCAGTACCCGATCTTCGGGCCGGACATTCTCTGTCCCCACTGCCGTCAGAGCATTATGGCTTTGACGCTCACGGATACCTATCTCTGTCCTCGCCATGGTGCCTTTGAGGCGGATGCTAAGGAGAATTCTCTGGTCCATCTGCAGTCGGGGCGCCATTGGCGGCAGTGGGAGGGGGAATGGTATCGCCAGCACACCCATCCCGATGGGATCAGGTTTGAAATTCACGAGGCCCTCGATCGCCTCTATACCCAGGGCTACCGGGCCACGAAGGTGGTGATTGCCCAGCGCTATCGGGAATTGATTAGCACCTATTTGGAGCGCAGTGCCCCTTGGCGCAGCGGGACGGTGGGAGATGGTCAGAAGCCGAAGCTCTATGGTTTGCCCGTGGAGTTTAGCCACGATACGGAGGACGCCTGCTGGAGTGTGATTAATTTCGATCTCGATAAGGAGCCCGGTGCTCCGGTGCGCTATCCCTATTTTCGACTGCTGGAGTAGCCATGCACCATGCTTCTATCCGGACGGCTGATATCCATCGATCGATCGCCTTCTATGAAACCCTAGGGTTTGTGATGGAGGAGCGGTTTACGGCGGGGTATACGTTGGCTTGCTGGATGGTGGGGATGCAGGGGCGCATTGAGCTGTTGCAGGTGCCGGAGCCCGGTGTGGCGGCGGATCCCTTTGGGGATGAGCATTATGTGGGCTATTACCATCTGTCCTTTGATTTGACGGGGTTGGTGGCGGATTTGCCGACTTGGTTGGGGGAGATGCGATCCCGCGATGCTGGCCTGAAGGTGTTGCTGGAGCCGACTCAGCAGATGGTGGGGGAGCGGGTCTATGAGGTGGTGTTTTTGGCGGACCCCGATGGGATGCCCTTGGAGTTTTTGCGGGAAATGGGGCGGCTATAATGGGGTGATTCACGCTTCGCTGTATGGGTTTTGGCATGGCTGCTGTCGATCGGGCGGAACCGTTTGCGGATAATTGGGCTTATTTGAAGGTTGAACTAAATTGGCTGGAGAAGGTTTTACTGACGGCTGCGACGAAGCAGAAGAAGGAGAATCGAGAGGCCGATCGTCTGTCTAAGACGAAGGCCGATCGGGCCAGTAGTGCCTGGTGGCAGGGATTAATTGAGGTGGAGGGTCGGGCGGGCCATGATTCGCCGCCGCCGTCTGGGGGGATGCCCTATGCTCAGCAGTTGGCGCGGCGGCTGGAGGTGACGGAGGCGGGGAAGCTGGCGCTGCCGAGTTTATGTGCGCGCCTTGAGCTGGGGAGTTTTGAGAAGAGTGTGATTTTGATGGGGTTGGCGGCGGAGGTGCATCGGCGCTATGGGCAGCTCTATGAGTATCTGTGTGGGCCGGAACGGTTGCCGACGGTGGATTTGGCGCTGCGGTTGCTGTGCCGGGACGATCGCGCTTGGCGACAGGGGCGGGCCTGCCTCGATCCGGGGGGGAAGCTGCGGCGCTATGGGTTGATTGGGTTTCGGGGGGAGGCGGGGCCTTGGCGGGAGCGATCGATTTTTCTGCCGGAGGATATGGTGAGTTTTTTGCTGGCTGAGTCGCCGGATGGGGGGAGGCTCGATCGGCTGGTGAGTCAGGAGTCGAGGTTTCTCTCGAAGTCGGTGTTTGCGCTGGGGCAGTATGTGAGGGAGGGGGTGGCTCCGCAGTTGGTGTTGCCGGAGTCAGTTAGGGTGCAGGCGGAGGGGATTGCGGCGTGCTTGCGATCGGGAAGGACGCCGACCCATGATTGGCAGGGCGTTTCGGAGCAGGGGTTGATCGTGCTGCTGACGGGGGCGAAGGGGACGGGGAAGCGGAGTCTGGTCTGTGGTATGGCGCAGGTGGCGGGAGTGACTTTGATGGAGGTGGATCTGCGGGATGGAGGGACGGCGGAGGCGATCGTGGCGGAGGCGTTCGGGCCCGGCCGGTTCGCGAAGACGGCATACCGCCTGCGCGATGGTGTGGCGTGCGTGGCGAACCTCTCGTTCGTGGCGGAAGAGGCGGGGCGCATCGTCGGCACGGTGCGCTATTGGCCGGTTGCGATCGGGGGGGGA
>JAAUSA010000322.1 GCA_012031975.1 Alkalinema sp. RU_4_3
ACAAATTAATCGTCGAGTCCAAATATCTGGAGCACAGTGGAAACCTGAAAATGTGCCACAAGTCCTTGCCCACAGGGCTGCCTATGTTAGTGGATTATTCTCCCTAAAAGGATGACATGTTCCCTTGAGGCCTGGGGTGTCGATCAGTTCGATGCCGCTGCCGAGGAGGGCAACGGGATGCTCGACGATCGCATGGAGTATGTCAGGGAATCTAACCGGGCTTCAGCTTCAAGCTGTTTGGAAGCTTCAGGGTTAATCTTGTACTGGGCTTTAATATCCCAAGGCGATCCTTATTGTTGGGCCAGATAAAAATTTGGGAACCCTAGAACTATTAACAGAGACCTCACAATGTAAGGAGCATCTACCCATGCAGATTCAACAGGGAACATGGACGATCGCAGCGGGTTGGGACAAACCCCTGGTCTGCGAATGGGGTGATGGGGTTCAGTTAGTACTGGTGTTTGGGAGTCCATCGGTGCTCCAGGAATCGGCCTGGCGATCGGATCTCCGTCAGCAATATCCCAATGCCCGACTGCTAGGCTGCTCCACGGCGGGTGAAATTGCCGGAACGAGGGTCCATGATGAGTCTCTGGTGGCCACGGCCATTCGCTTTGAGCAATCCCAGGTGAAGGCGAGCGGCATCACCCTGAGTCCTGGCGAAAATAGCTTCACGGCGGGCGATCGTCTCGGCCAACTGCTAGAGAAGGAAAACCTCACCCATGTCTTTGTCCTCTCCGATGGGCTCCAGGTGAATGGCAGCGATCTAGTCCGGGGCTTGAGTCAGTACCTCCCCCAGGGTGTATCCCTCACAGGAGGGCTATCTGGGGATGGCGATCGCTTCCAGCAGACCTATGTTCTCCTCGATGACGAGGTCCAGTCCAACCAGATTGCAGCATTGGGGATCTATGGCGATCGCCTGCGGGTGGGCTATGGTTCCCTGGGGGGCTGGCTACCCTTTGGGACGGAGCGCCGCATTACGAAGTCCGAGGGCAACATTCTCTACGAACTAGATGGACAACCGGCCCTGGCCCTCTACAAAACCTATCTGGCCGATCATGCCACGGGATTGCCCGCCACGGGGTTGCTCTTTCCCCTGCGCCTGAAGGAGCAGGGTCTGGTCCGGACGATTCTGGCCGTGGATGAGGCGGCGCAGAGTCTGACCTTTGCGGGGGATGTGCCCGAAGGGAGTATTGCTCAGTTGATGCATGCCAATTTCGATCGTCTGATTGACGGGGCGATCGAAGCGGCGGAAACCAGTCATGCGGCCCTACAGGGGGGCTCCGCTGAATTGGCAATTCTGATTAGCTGTGTTGGGCGTAAGTTGGTGCTCAAGCAGCGGACGGAGGAGGAAATTGAGGGTGTGCAGGAGGTGCTGGGGGAACAGGCGGTCCTAACGGGGTTCTATTCCTATGGTGAGATATCGCCCTTTGCCCCTGGCGTACCCACCCAATTGCATAATCAGACGATGACGATCACCACCTTCTCTGAGTGTTAGGGATATCCTTATGCCCCAGGATAGACATAGGCTCCTCCAACGGCAGTTGAAACGCTACGTTGGAGAAATAGAAGAGATACCTGAGCATTGGCAGTCATTTCTAAATGCTGTGAATGATGTCTATGAGCAGGCCGATGAAGATAGACTGCGCATGGAGCGGACCTTGGAACTCAGTTCCCAGGAGCTGTTGCATGCCAATGCTCAGCTCCAGACTATGCTGCAATCCGTGGAACAGCAGGTGAGCGATCGCACCCTGGAACTGAGCCAAACCAATGATTCCCTAGCCTATGCCCTGGACCAACTTCAACAGGCCCAATGGCAATTGGTCCAGGCCGAGAAGATGTCTTCCCTGGGTCAGGTGACGGCGGGCATTGCCCATGAGATCAATAATCCGGTGACCTTTATTCAGGGCAATTTACGTTATGTTAAGGACTATGCCGAGGTGTTGCTATCATTGATTTCCAGGTACCAAGCCATCTATCCCGATGCACCAATGGAGATTGTGGAATTTCTAGAAGATCACGATGTGGATTTTATTGCCGAGGATTTTCCAAAAATTATTCATTCCATGGCGAGTGGAACGGAGCGGATTACCAAGATTGTGCTGGCATTGCGGACATTTTCGAGGCTAGATGAAGCTGATCTTAAAGAAACTGATCTCGCCGATGATATTGAAAGTACCTTAATGATTCTCAACTCACAGTTGAGCTTACGGGAAGGTAATCCGATCGAGATCTGCTATCAAAGGCCAGCTCATGCAAGGATGATCGAGTGTTATCCCAGTCAGATCAATCAGGTGCTGCTAAATATTATTGGCAACTCAATTGATGCTTTAAATGACTGTAAGAAATTTACTTCGGGGATTGGGCCGGGGCGATCGCGACCCATCCTTTTATGTCAGAAGAACTGAACTATCTTCAAGATCAAGTTTCCCCAAAGATTTGGATCGTCACAGAGGTGCAAGGGGATCGGTTCTCGATCCGGATTATTGATAATGGCATAGGCATTCCAGATAATATCCAACCCCGTCTTTTCGATCCTTTCTTCACCACAAAACCCGTGGGCCAAGGTACGGGCCTCGGCCTATCCACCAGCCACCAAATCATTACCAAGCTCCACAGAGGTCAGTTGCTTTGTCGATCGCGCCCAGGTTGGGGTACTGTGTTTGAGATTCAGATTCCGCTTACCCAGTCCATGGTTGCGATTTAGCCGATGGGTGCTAACGTCGCTATTCTGAGGTCTCTAAGCCTAACTGCTCGATCTCAGCCTCAGAAAATCCTGTGACTTTGGCGATGAAGGCGATCGCTGAACCTTCTTGTAGCATTGTCCTTGCGACAGCGATCAGAGCCTTCTTGCTACCGTTGGCTTCACCTCTGGCTTCACCTCTGGCTTCACCTCTGGCTTCACCTTCGGCGATCGTCTCTTCTTTCCATTTGATGTAGGCGGGAGATAGGTTCATGATGACCTCCTGGATGTCCTTGGTCTTATTGTGCCTTAGTTTGAGGTTAATCTGCAAGCTGGAGATGTGCTCCAAGGTCTCTTGGAGGTAGGGATGATCCGAGGGAAGGGCTGCTAGCTCTTTGACGGCTTGTGCTTGGACGCTGCCTTTGCCAAGGAGGCGTAGCAAGATTGTGTCTTCTGTTGTGGGTAGCTCGTGGATCGCAATGATTCCGGTGCGATCGCGCTTTGGCAGCAGATAGATGCCCTCACCCAGTTTAGGATGCGGTTCCGCTTTGCAGGCTCTCTTTGAGGTGTCTGGGAAGGTGGGTGTGATGATCCAGAGTTCGGGACAATCGTTCCTGGACAGCCGTCGCTTTTCTTTCTTGGCAAGTTTGATGAGTTCATTTTCTAGGACGAATCTTTTGTTACAGCAGTTGGAAATTTGCCATAGAGGTGCTGTGTTGCGGAAGGCTTCGATCGCAACGGGTTTAGAGAGTATTTGGCCAAGTAAACCTAAGCCAGGGAGAATACCGAGACCTTCTTCGTTGGGATAAAAGACAACATCGATCGTACGGATTTCACCCATGACCTGGGATTCTATTTCGACGGTGCCGAAGTCGGGAAGGAGCTGTTTTAGCCATTCCTTGGTGAAGCGATCGTGGATGTTCCGAGCCATGGTGGACGATTGGAGACTGATGTACTAATTGTCTCGCGATCGCAGGCTGGATGCATCTATCTACAGGCATAATCTCTGGGCGGTATAGGTGAATTTGGGACCGAATCATTCACTCCTGCAGAATGACAGTCGTTTAATATGCTCGTGCTGGCTCAGGCCAATGAGTATCATGATTAAGGAACTCTCACGAGAGGACAATATGGCTCAAGTTCTCGATTTTGAAGAGATTCAACGCCATTATGACGGTGTATCTTTAATCCAACGCTCTATCTGAAGAACTATTCCACTTAGCATCATGGTGATAAACACCCAAGGTGTATAGACTTCAAAAACAGAGTATATAGCTTGTTCTTTGTCTGGAAGGAATACCGATTTAGGCATGATGATGCCTGCAATAAAGAGTAATGATACTAATAAAAATGGCTCTACCGGATCTCCCGTGAGAGGCACTAGATATGGGTTTAGCTATATTAGGCCTTGTTCAAAGTTGGCCCAAATCGCTCATAGCCATGAAGGTCAAGGGTTAGGCGCTGAAAAATGTGTTT
>JAAUSA010000087.1 GCA_012031975.1 Alkalinema sp. RU_4_3
TTCGGCCGGGTGAACGATCGCCTTAACTTTCATCTCAATTAGCCTCCCTCAGAAACTACAAAACTTACGCCACCCCACATTTCATCATACCGCACCCCCATTCTCCCTGATCCAATCCCCAAACGCCTCACTAAAAAACCTGCCATCCGATCGCAACACCCCATACCGAAACAGCCGATCGCCCAACCCTGTCCTAGGATCGATCGCCTTCCCATTCAACACCAACCCCCGCAAAGCCCCCTGCTCCGCCCCCAAATCCTTCCACAGCTCCCTAAACCTATCCTCCGCCTGATACCGAAACTCCCGCTCCGCCTCCCCCAAATCCCCATACTGCCAAACCATCGCCGCCGCCATCTGCACATAGTAGGCCCAACCACCCGACATGCGATCGATCCAGCCCAAAGCCTTCCCATCGATCCCCGCCAACCCATCCGTCACCAACCCTCGCCAATCCTCCGGCTCCAACGCCCCCAGCATCGTCTTACTGAAAATATTATCAAACGGCGAAGTCAACCCCAAACTCCCATACACCTCCCCCAAAGGCCGCTTCGTCGCAATCACCAACGAAAACAACCCCGCCGAAGCCTTCGATCGCCAATCCTCCCCCCAATCCTCGAACTCCGCCAACCGCTTCCCGATTGCCTCCAACTCATCCAGCATCACAATCAATCGCCACCCCCGATCGCGCACCCGCTCCAACCCATCCTCGATCGCAAACGCATCCCCATTCTTCCCCCAAGGCTCCTCCCTCATCAGCCCCGCAATTCCATCCCGCAGCCCTTCCAGCAAACCATCTGGCGAATGATACCGCCCATCCTGCAAATCCAAATAAACAATCAGCGGATGCTGCCCCGCCGCAAAAAACATCTCCGGCTTAGCCTTAACATATTGCAACATCGAACTCTTCCCACTCCGCCGCAACCCCACCAAATTCACACACTGCGGCGACCGCGCCCCAATCCGACTCTTCAAATCCGCGATCGTACGGCTACGACCATAGAAGCGATCGGCAGTCACAGGCGAGCCAAACGTAAAAGGGTTCTCGCTTAAAGTTCCGGGTTTGTCCGCTTCTGTCCGAGTTTGTTCAACAAATGGTTCTAGATCCTGAAATGGGACTTTTAAGACTTGTGCGATCGATCGAGCTGTCCCCTCATCAACTGACTTTGTCCCATTGATCAAGCGACTAACCGTTTTTTCATGAACCCCAGCTTCCAACCCCAGTCGGCTCAAAGTCCACTTCTTACCATTCTCATCACGCATTTCAGACAGAGCTTCTTTCAGCAATGCCTGACCTGCACTCGTCAAAATGACGCCCCGATCGCGAACTTCACCCATAACCACTCACTGAGCACAACCATCACATCATTCTAATTACAATTTATCACCCCAACCACCACAATTCGGACAAATACAGAAAATTTATATCTCACCACAAAATTCCGGACATGACCGCTTCAACTTTCCTAATCTGGACTCATCGCAAAACACACAACTCAAAAGGAGGCCGACGCGATGACCACTCTCAAAACTACAACCCAACAACCCCAAGCAAGCATTGCCATCCCCAGCCAACCGATCGAACAACCCTCCGCTTGGATGCGCTACGGCACCAGCCCAGCAGAACTCATCCTATCGATCTCCTTCATTCTCCTGGCCCAAGGGCTAGTCAACTGGTCGATCGCAGGCATCATTTACACTCTTAAAGGAAAGGAAAAATAACTTGAAATGATGATCGGTTCAGTGCCCTCAAACTTGGGGGCCGACCGTCCAATCAATCCAAAGCAATTGAATTCGATCGTCTTGGATCACGCCACACCATACTCTGTGTAAGGTCGATAGCTAGGTGGCTGCAACCCCAAAACAACATCCTCCTTCGGGATCCCCATTTTTACCAACTCCGCCGCAGGCTTCTCCTCAGTTCCATTGCGCTGAATCCAGACCTTGCCATCTTTAATATCAATATGCACATAGCAATCATAAACATAATCAGAGCCATGCCAACCCACATTCAACCATTGGTAATGATCCCGCACCGTATCCAATAGTAGCTGAACCTCAACCCCGTCTTCCACTACATCCTCCTCTGCATAGCGAGTCAGCAGTTCCTGAATTAATTTGCGATATTTTTCTAATTTATCCACTGAACAATTACCTCATTATCAGCATCATAAACAATCAACAAAAGACGATGCTCTTCAATCTGCTCCTGAACGAACTGATACTGGAAAAAAGTACGATAAGCACCCAGTGGCACAGCCAGATAAAGGATACGCTCTGGATCGATTTTTCTCAAAGCCGAACGGTAATTCTGAAACTGTCCCAAGGCACTATGAAAATCCGTCAGCGGTGAGTCATTCAGAAAACTCTTAACTTCGATGGTCTATGACCGACCGGAGGTCATCGCAATCTTCTCACCTGCCCTATCAGCGGCCAAAAGTCGATCGGCAGACAAGTCGATCCTAAATTTCACGCCGCCATACTTGAACTTGAGCGGGTCAGCTGTAATCAACCACTGTTCTTTCTCCAGCGCCAACCTCACAGCCCCATGAAATTTATCCTTCGCTGTCATTAAATCACCTCCTGGCCCCTATTATACCGTACTCCCATTTCCCCTGACTTCAATCCCCACAAGCTCTACTAAACCTGAAGAGCTGAGGCCGATCGAAGGTATTGTAGAGAACAGAGCTGGGGCGTTGGGAAACACTGGTGAAAATCCAGGGCTGTGCCGCAACTGTAAGCACGACTCCTTCGTGTAAGTCAGAACACCAACCCAGTCTCCGACAAAACCGTTTCATCCCCGCGTCGCACGGGAAACTGGTATGCACTCTCCAACTGTCTGTCCGGGGCTTTTTACCCCCATTCTTGCCCCCGATGGGATCCTCTGCCGCTTGCGCATTCCAGGCGGCCAGCTCACGGCAATCCAACTAGAACAGCTCGCCCATTTCTGCCAAACCCACCAAATCCCCCAGCTCCAAATCACCAACCGCGCCAACCTCCAACTGCGCAACGTCCCCCCCGACACCGACTTCACCCCCTCCAAATCGCAGGTTTGGCAGGCCCCATCCCGGAGACCGATCACCTGCGCAACATCATGGTCAGCCCCCTAGCTGGGTTTGACAAAACCGCTCAAATCGATACGCGATCGCTCATTGCTCCCCTCGATCGCCTCCTCTCCACCTGGCCCGACCTAGTCCACCTCTCGCCAAAATTCAGCATCGGCCTTGACGGTGGCGAACGTCTGTCGGTGCGATCGCAGCCCAACGACCTGCGATTTATCAACCACAAAGGCGCCTTCCACCTCCGACTGGCGAATCAAACCTTCCGCTTACTGCCCCAAAACACCGTTCAGGTCGTCCAAGCCCTGATCGAGGTTTACCTAGCCCGCGTCGATCGCCATCTCCCAAAACCCCCCCGCTTTGCCCAACTCCTGACCCAGGCTGGCCTTGAAAGCTTTGCCCAGGCCATCGCCCCTTGGACCACAGCCCTAGAACTACCCGACGAAACGCCCGCCCCGCGATCGCAAACCATGCCCGTGGGGTTGTTTCCGGGTCAGGGGAAATTGCAGTCGATCGCCCTGGCCCTGCCCCTCGGCCAGATTAGCCTGGAACAACTGCGGGGTCTAGCGACCTTGGTGAGCGATCGCGGGGCGGGCGTTTTGCACCTGACGCCTTGGCGGAACTTGGTGCTGCCAGGGATCGAGGATTTGGAGGCGGTCGATCGCGTCCTTCACTCGCTACAGCTATCCCGCGATCTGGAAATCCCTGGCGGTTCTTGATCGCCTGCTCCGGTTCCACGGGCTGCGCCTCAGGGCTCACCGATGTCCAAGCCGATGCCCAACACCTCGCCCAAATCCCCAATCGGACCCAAACCACAATTCACCTCAGTGGTTGTGATAAGTTCTGTGCCCACCGTGGGACCACCGATTTGACCCTGGTGGCGATCGCCCCAGATACCTACGAAGTCCGACGAGGGCGGGATGTGGTTGGAGTCAAACCCCGTGGCGCGGCGCTTGACTGGACCCAAACCCAGCTAATCCAACGGCCAGCCCCAGACAATCTGCGACAATGGGCAGTGACAGGTATGGCGGGAGGCAAGGTCTAATGCTGGACTACATCAAAGACGGGGACGAAATCTATCGGCGGTCCTTCGCAATCATTCGATCGGAGACCGATTTCTCCCAGCTCTCCAACCCGAACCTGGAATCTGTGGCCATCCGTCTAATCCACACCTGCGGCATGCCCGATGTGATTAAAAACCTCGATGCCCACCCCGACGCCGTGGCCTCGGCCCGCCAGGCCCTAGAATCCGGCGCCACCATTCTCTGCGACGCCAAAATGGTCGCCGAAGGCATCACCCGCCCCCGCCTGCCCGCCCATAACCCGATCGTCTGCACCTTAGGCGATCCGCGCACCGCCGAACTCGCCCAACAAATCGGCAATACCCGCTCCGCCGCCGCCCTGAACCTCTGGGGCGATCGCCTAGAAAACGCCATTGTCGCGATCGGCAATGCCCCCACAGCCCTCTTTTACCTGCTCGAACTCCTGGACGCAGGTGCCCCAAAACCCGCTGTGATTCTCGGCTTTCCCGTCGGCTTTGTCGGGGCCGTGGAATCCAAGGCGGAACTTGCGGCCCACAGTCGGGGTGTCCCCTACATTACGCTCCATGGGCGACAGGGCGGGAGTGCCATGCTGTCGCCGCAGTGAATGCATTAGCAAAAGAAGGAATTTAATATGACCCCTTTAAACAACAGCGCCCAAGCCTTGACCCAAACCACAGCCAAAACCACAGGCCGCCTCTACGGCATTGGGGTCGGTCCTGGTGACCCAGAACTCATTACCGTCAAAGCCCTGCGCATTTTGCAATCCTGCCCCGTTTTAGCCTACCAATCCGCCAGCGATCGCCCCAGCACCGCCCGCCAAATTGTGGCGCAGTACCTCTCTGGTACCCAGGCAGAAATCTGCTACCACCTGCCCCGTGCCCTCGATCCCGTGGCTGCCGCCAGCACCTACGATGCCGTAATCGAACCCATTGATGCGGCCTTAGCGGGGGGGCAGGATGTGGTGGTGCTCTGTGAAGGTGATCCGCTGTTCTATGGCTCGTTTATGTATTTGTATACAAGATTGGGCGATCGCTACACTACCGAAATCATCCCCGGCGTTTCTTCACCCATGGGTTGTGCATCGGTTTTAAAAACACCATTGAGTTATCGTAATGATGTGTTTAGTGTACTGTCTGCAACGCTGCCTGAGAAGAAGTTGAAGTTTCAACTGCAACATGTTGATGCAGCAGCGATTATCAAACTGCGACGGAATTTTTCTAAAGTTAGACAAATCCTGAAAGATTTGGATTTAATCGATCGCGTGCAATATATCGAAGGTGGCACCATGCCGAATCAGCGGATTGTGCCGATCGAAGATGTCGATCCCGACAATGTGCCCTATTTCGCCATGATTTTGTTACCCACCCAAAGTCGGTTCTAATCCCCATGAAACCTGCCGCGATTGTCATTCTAAATCAAGCAAGTCTCCCGGTGGCCCGCAAAATCGCCACCACCCTACCCGGTGCACAAATCTATGGCCTAGCCAAGCGGACGGAATCGATTGATATTACCTTCGAGGACTTTGGCGAAACGGTGCGATCGCTCTATACCGAAAATCGCCCCATCATCGGCCTCTGCGCAGCGGGTATTCTAATCCGCACCCTCGCAACTAGTCTTTCTAACAAACAACAGGAGCCCCCAGTCCTGGCTGTTGCCGAAGATGGCAGTGCCGTCGTACCACTGCTCGGCGGTCTCAGCGGCGTGAACGTTCTAGCGCGATCGATCGCCCAGGATCTCAACGTCCCCGCCGCCGTCACCACCAGCGGCGATCTGCGGTTTGGCACGGCCCTACTCGCGCCCCCCGAGGGCTACCAACTGCGCAATCCCGAGGATGCCAAGGGGTTCATCGCCGATCTACTGGCCGGAGCCGCCGTCAAGCGCATCGGGGAGGCCGACTGGCTCCGCGACAGCCAACTGCCCTGGGCAGACAGCGCCACCCACGAAATTGTCGTCGTGACGCCCGACATCCCCATCGACCCCAACCCCCGCCGCCTGATTTACGAAACCACCGCCACCCCAGGCCAACTCACAGGCCAACTCACAGGCCAACTCACCGTCGTCGGCCTCGGTCCCGGCCCGGCCAAATGGCTCGCCCCCGAAACCCGCCAGGCCCTAGCCGCCGCCACCGACTGGGTCGGCTACAGCACCTACCTCCGCTTCGCCGCCCCCTACAGAACCAGCCAAACCCTCCACGAATCCGACAACCGCGAAGAACTCGATCGCGCCCGCCATGCCCTAGATCTGGCCGCCGAGGGGCGATCGGTGGTCGTGATTTCGGGGGGCGATCCAGGCATCTTCGCCATGGCCTCAGCGGTGCTCGAAGCCCTAGAGCTGGGCGGCAACCCTGCCTGGGACAGCATTGACCTCGAAATCCTCCCCGGCATCTCGGCGGTGCAGGCCGCCGCAGCGCGACTCGGAGCCCCCATCGGCCATGACTTCTGCGTCATCTCCCTCTCCAATATTCTCAAACCCTGGGAAATCATCGCCGATCGCCTCGTTGCTGCCGCCCAGGCCGACTTCGTGATCGCCCTCTACAATCCCGCCTCCCATACCCGCCGGGAGCAGCTAATTGAGGCCCAGAGGTTGCTGCTCCAATATCGATCGCCCGAGACCCTGGTGGCCCTCGCCCGTGACATTGGTCGTCCCAAGGAAACGATCGAGATTACGTCCCTGTACGCCCTCGATCCGGCTAAAGTAGACATGCGAACATTGGTTTTGGTGGGTTCCAGTCAGACGCGTCAGTTTAGCCAGGGCGATCGCCCTTGGCTTTACACACCGCGCAGCTATGTAAAGATGTAATGCTCCAGGGGAATGGGAACACTCTAGGGAAGCAAACTTTGTAACGGCATTACTTCTAAATCGAGAATTGCAATCAGGAATAAAGAAACTAATGGAAAGAACTCGTGCTCAACTTCTGCAGGAAACCGTCGAAGCGATCGACATCAAAGCCCTAGATGTGGTTCCTTTGGTCGAATCCATGGCCAAAATGGCCTTCCAAGCGCGCAATTTAGGCCGCGCGGCGCAAATTTACGACACCATGCTGCAGGACAAGGACTGCACGGTGATCCTCTGTTTGGCGGGTTCGCTGTTTAGCGCGGGGCTCAAGGGTGTGGTCTATGACCTGATCACCCACAATATGGTCGATGCGATCGTTTCCACAGGGGCTAACATTGTGGACCAAGACTTCTTCGAGGCCTTGGGCTATCGTCATTACGTGGGCGACCCCCTAGCCGACGACGAGCATCTGAGGCAAAACCACGTCGATCGAATCTACGACACCTACATCGACGAAGACGAACTGCGGGTCTGCGACATGACGATCGCCGAAATCGCCAATGGACTCGAACATCGCCCCTACTCTTCGCGGGAATTCATCTACCATATGGGCGAATACCTGGATAAGCGGGGCACTGGCATCCAGTCCGTGGTCCATGCCGCCTACCAGCACCAGGTGCCGATCTTCGTGCCTGCCTTTAGCGACTGCTCCGCCGGGTTTGGTCTGGTCCACCACCAGTGGAACGCGCCAGAATCCCATGTGACCATCGACTCCGTCCGCGACTTCCGCGAGCTGACCCAGTGCAAGCTGGCCGCCGGACAAACGGGCCTGGTGATGATCGGCGGCGGTGTGCCCAAAAACTTTGCCCAGGACACGGTGGTGGCAGCGGAGCTGTTGGGGTTTGAAACCGCGATGCACAAATATACAATCCAGGTGACGGTGGCCGATGAGCGCGACGGTGCGCTCTCTGGCTCTACCCTGCGGGAGGCCCATTCCTGGGGCAAGGTCGATCGCGCCACCGAACAAATGGTCTATGCCGAGGCCACACTCGCCATGCCGTTGATCGCGGGCTATGCCTACGGTAAGGGGAACTGGAGCGATCGCGCTGCCCGTCGCCTCAGCCGGATTTTCCTCCAGACCCAGGCGGCGGCGGTCGATACTCCGGCGGCAATCCCGTCGTAAACTTTCCTAACGTCCCCTATGAACTTTTTTGAAGGTAGGGAGCGATCCTGCGGGAGGGCGGGCGCTATGGGATTATGATGAAGGCGTTTAAGGTTCCGCAATTTTTGATCTTAGGAATACCAACAGTATGTCTGAACAGCTTGTGAAGCCCTACGGCGGCGATCCCTTTGTTGGCAACCTCGCAACTCCCGTCAGCGATTCTGGGTTTACCCGCGCTTTTATTGGTAATTTGCCAGCCTATCGTCCTGGTCTGTCGCCTTTGTTGCGGGGTCTAGAAGTGGGCATGGCCCACGGTTATTTTCTGGTCGGTCCCTGGACCCTGTTGGGTCCCCTGCGGGATTCTGATCATGCGGCCCTGGGTGGGTTGCTCGGCGCTGTCGGCCTAATTTTGGTCGCGACGGTGGGCTTGTCTTCCCATGGTTTGGCTCGGTTCCAGGGCGATCCTGGTAACAGCAACGATCTGCAAACGGGTGCGGGTTGGAGTAAGTTCTCGGGTGGTTTCTTCATCGGAGCCATGGGTGGGGCTTTCTTTGCCTACATGCTGCTGTCGAATTTCGATATCATTGATTCGATTTTCCGCGCTGGTGTGAATTAGGGATTGTTCCCGGATTGAGAAGGCCCGCAGATGATCAACATCTGCGGGCTTTTTGTTTGGGTGGGTGTTGTTTGATTGAGGGTTGTTGCGGAGGTTGAGGGCGCGGGAAACGCGCCCCTACCAGAGGTTTTTGGGGTTTTAACTATCCAACTCGGCGGCCATCGCCTCTAACTGGTCCTGCTGATCGCGCGTGATACAGGTCTGGACAATATCCTCGATCTTGCCCTGGAGCGCTGTATCCAAGGGGAAGTTCTGGTTCAGACGATGGTCCGTAACCCGGCTGTCCTTGTAGTTGTAGGTGCGGATCTTCTCCGATCGCGACCCCGTCCCCACCTGCGATCGCCGCTGGTTAGCAATCGCGTCATTTTGCTCCTGGAGCTTCATTTCGTAGAGTTTGGCCCGCAGGATTTGCAGGGCGCGCTCTTTGTTCTGAAGCTGCGATCGCTCCTCGGTACAGAAGATCCGGATTCCGGTGGGTTTGTGGAATAGGTCGGCGGCGGTTTCCACTTTGTTGACGTTCTGGCCGCCAGCTCCCCCGGATCGAGCCGTGGTCATCACGTAGTCCTTGGGATCGAGTTCGATCTCCACGTCATCTACCTCGGGCATGATCGCCACCGTGGCGGTGGAGGTATGGACGCGGCCTGAGGCTTCGGTGGCGGGGACGCGCTGTACTCGGTGGACGCCTGCTTCGTACTTGAGTTTGCTGTAGACGCGATCGCCCTGCACCTCCAGAATGACTTCTTTAAAACCCCCGGAGTCGCCCACGGATTCACTCACCAGTTTTGGCTTCCAGCCTTGGGACTGGGAGTAGTAGGTGTACATCCGCAACAAATCCCCGGCCCAAATCGAGGCTTCATCGCCCCCCGTTCCGGCCCGGATTTCTAGCATGATGTTTTTGTCATCGTTGGGGTCACTGGGCAGCAGCAGAATCTTCAACCGCTGTTCCAAGGTTTCCAACGTCTCCTTGAGTTCCTGGACCTCCATCTGGGCCATTTCGACCATTTCGTTGTCCCCGGCGGATTCCTTCAAGAGCTGCTGGGCTCCAACGAGATCGTCCTGGGCTTTTTTCCAGTTTTCGTAGGTCGTGACGGTTTCTTCGAGGCCCGATCGCGCCTTGGCCACCTTCTGGAATTCCCCTGGGTCCTTGGCCACGTCGGGGTCCGCGAGTCTGCGGGTTAATTCATGGAAGGTCTGCTCCACGGAATTGAGTTTTTCGATCAAATAAGCTTCAGCCATGGTCCTTCTCCTTTGTCCTTGGAACGCATCGAACGGTGGACTGCCCAAAAACAAAGGATCCCGCACCCACCGTAGGTACGAGATCCTTCATAGAGATAAGCTTGGCTAAGCCTGGGTATCGGTGCTGCTGGCCATGCCATATTTCCGCAGGAAGCGTTCCACGCGACCCTCGGTGTCAATAATCTTCTGGGTGCCTGTGAAGTAGGGGTGATTCCCCGACCACACATCCACATTAATCTTGGGCTTTGTCGAACCCACCGTCATCACCACTTCGCCGTTGCAGACGACTTGGGCATCGGGGTACCACTGGGGATGAATGCCTTCTTTTGCCATGACCTTAACGCTCCAACCTTGCTTATAAAAGATTCTAACAAACCCAGGCCAGGGTTGGGAAATCCCAAATCCTGGCCCAAGAAAACACGTATTAGCGCTTCGAGTACTGAGGCGCTTTCCGGGCTTTGCGCAGACCGTACTTACGACGCTCCTTAGCACGGGCATCACGGGTGAGGTAGCCCTCAACCTTCAGGGGCTTGCGGTTCTCGGGATCGAGATCGATCAACGCACGGGCCACACCCATGCGAATCGCCTCAGCCTGCCCGGTCAAACCACCACCATGGGCGTTGACCAAAATGTCGTACTGCGCTTCAAGACCCAAGGTCTCTAGGGGCGCGCGAGCAGCGGTCACGTAGGCGTAGTTCCCTTGCAGGTAATATTCGCCTTCCTTGCCGTTGATCGTCATTTTGCCGTCACCGGGCACGATGCGGACGCGGGCGATCGCCGTCTTACGACGACCTGTGCCCCAATACATGGCCCGTCCTTGTTCTGCTGCTGGCATGATTATTTAACTCCTGGTAGCGTGTTAATGGTCAATACTTCAGGCATTTGAGCCCCATGGGGATGGTCGGGACCTTCATAGACCTTCAGCTTTGTGAACAGGTCACGGCCCATGGTGTTCTTGGGCAGCATGCCTTTAACCGCTTTCTCAATAATCCGCTCAGGAATCCGAGCTTGCAGCTTTTCAAAGGTTTCTTCCTTCATCCCACCGGGACGGCCGGAGTGACGACGGTAGAGTTTCTGAGTCCGCTTGCGGCCAGTGACAGCAACCTTTTCAGCGTTGATCACAATCACGAAGTCGCCCGCGTCAATGAACGGGGTGAACTCGGGCTTGTTTTTACCGCGCAACACGGAGGCGATTTCGCTCGCCAGGCGGCCCAACCGCTGATCCGCCGCATCCACGACGTACCATTGCGATTGATGCTATTGACTGTTGGAAGATAGGTTTTTTCAGTGGCCATGGGTTTTACACAAGAGATAACAAAACTGGTTTCGAGGCTTAACTTAGGGGGAAACTTTTAAGGCGTGACCAAGATGGGGGGAGCATTGGACTCAAACGGCAGAGATAGCTTCGGTTGGGCGTCATACCAAGCACTTTCAGGAAAGGGGCAATCGTCGTAGCCCACCCGCAAAAGACAAAGTCCCTGGGGGGGAGCGGCATATTTCACTTCATCCCGACGCTCGCTGGTCCAAAGTTCGGTGAATTCCTCCGGGGTTCGTAACCCCCGGCCCACCTGCACCAATAGACCGACTAGCAAACGCATCATGCCGTACAGAAACCCACTGGCCTGTACCTCCAACCGGAGAAAATCCCCATCGCGCTCAATCAGCACATCCTGGACATCCACCCAGGAATGGGGACGGCTTGAGCCTGCCCGGTGAAACGCCGCCATATGGTGACGACCCTTCATGGGCAATAGCGCCTGCTCCATCAATCGCTCATCCAAGGGTTCGTAGTAGTAATGCCAAGCAAAGGGCGAAACAAATAGATTGGGTTGGCTAGCCGTAAACACCGTGTAGCGATAGCGCCGCCACGTTGCCGAAAACCTCGCATGCCAATCACTAGGAACCAATGCCGATGCCCGGATTAAAATATCCTCCGGCAACCCCGCGTTCAGCACCCTGGCCCAACGCGTTGGCGGAATCAGACTGTCCACATCGAAGTGAACCACCTGGGCCGCCGCATGAACTCCCGTATCCGTTCTGCCCGCTGCATGAATTACCACGGGGTAACCCACAACGAGGGCGATCGCATCTTCTAGGTCTGCCTGGACGCTGCGGTGATCGGGTTGGCGCTGCCAGCCGTAGAAGCGGGTTCCCAGGTACTGAACGACCAGAGCAATCCGCTGCATTTGACCAGACTTGGCGACAACCTTCCTCACGCTTGCGGCCCCTTAGGTCAACTCGATGATCGCCATTTCCGCGTTATCGCCCCGGCGACGAATGGTGCGCAGGATGCGGGTATAGCCGCCCTGACGCTCGCCATAACGCTCCTGAGCTTGCTCAAACAGCGCATGTACGAGCTGCTTGTCGTAGATATAACCCATGGCCCGACGGCGGGCGGGCAGGGTGCCGTCCTTGGCAAGGGTGATCATGCGTTCGGCTTCCGATTGCACGGCCTTGGCCCTTACCTTGGTGGTGGTGATCCGGCCATTGCGGATCAGTTCGGTCGTGAGTGCTCGCAGTAGCGCTTTGCGTTGGTCTGCGGCCTTGCCCAACATGGGGACTTTACAGCGGTGACGCATAACATCAAACCTTTCGGTTTCTAAAGAGTGGACAAATAACTAACGATTACCAATTCCTTAGCCGTTGTTTTTAGAAGCTTTTTCCAAGGGAAGGGTAATCCCAAGGCGCTGCTTCAAGGCATCCACAACTTCTTCCGCTGACTTGGCACCAAAGTTCTTGATCTCCAGGAGATCCTCTTGGGTGTAGTCGAGCAGATCGGCCACAGAGTTAATCTGGGCACGCTTGAGACAGTTGTAGGCACGGACCGAAAGCTGCAATTCCTCAATCGGAATCTGGCTCTCTGGATGATCCCCGGCGACGGCTCATCATCCACAGCTTCAAAGTTGACATCCTTGAGCGGGTTGAAGAGGTCTACCAAGATGCTCGCCGCCTGACCCAGGGATTCCTGGGGGGTGAGGCTGCCATTGGTCCAGACTTCCATCAACAGGCGATCGCGCTCCATCCCACCGCCCGCACGGGAGGTTTCGACGGAGTAGTTCACCTTGCGCACAGGCATGAAGATTGAGTCGATCTGGAGAAAGTCGATGGAAGCATGCTGCTCTTCCCGGATCCGATCGACCGTGCGATAGCCCTTACCGCGCTCCACCCGGAATTCCATTTCCAGGGTTGCACCGGGGGAAACCGTCGCAATGTACTGATCGGGGGCGATCGCTTCAACTTCCGAGGGCAAATCAAAGTTTGCCGCCGTCACCACCGCCGGACCCTGGACCACCAGGCGACCGATCTGGGGCTGGGAAGTGTAGCTCTTCAGCACGACTTTTTTCATGGCCAGCATGATATCTAGGACATCCTCACGCACCCCCGGCACCGCCGAGAATTCGTGGCTGACCCCGGCGATCCGCACAGCGGTCACGGCGGTCCCTTCAAGGTTAGACAGCAGGATGCGACGCAGCGCGTTCCCGATGGTGGTCCCTTGACCCCGCTCTAGGGGCTCCAGGATGAACCGACTGTACTGACCTTGATCCTTTTCGATCGTGGTCTCAATGCATTCAACTTGAAACTGTGCCACGTATTAGCCTTCCTTCAGTTGCTCTAAAACAGTGGGGGTGGAAAATTGGAAAATTGACCAACCAGGGGATTAGACCCGGCGGCGTTTGGGGGGACGGCAACCATTGTGGGGAATGGGTGTGACGTCACGAATCAAAGTGATTTCGAGTCCGGCACCCTGAAGTGCTCGGATTGCCGTCTCCCGGCCTGACCCGGGTCCACTCACCATCACTTCGCATTGGCGCATGCCGCAGTCGATCGCTCGACGGGCTGCGGCTTCTGCGGCGGTTTGGGCGGCAAAGGGTGTGCCCTTCTTCGCACCTTTGAATCCACTGGAACCAGCGGAAGCCCAGGAAACCGCTTCACCGTTTTGGTCGGTGATGGTGACGATGGTGTTATTGAATGTCGATTGGATATGCGCCACGCCACTGGGGACGTTCTTTTTGGCCTTACGCGGGCCAGTCTTCTTTTGAGGTCTTCCTGCCATTGCTCAAACTCACAAGGTGATCTTAATAACCCGACTGCGGTGAATAGGACGGAGTAATGAAACCCACAATTCGCTCTCATTCCGCAGGAATCGAAGGGTATCCCGGAGGATATTACTTCTTAGGAGCCTTCTTCTTACCAGCGACTGTCCGACGACCGCCCCGACGGGTACGAGCGTTGGTCCGGGTGCGCTGGCCACGCACGGGGAGGCCCATACGATGACGACGACCGCGATAGCAACCGATGTCCATCAATCGCTTGATGTTCATCCCTTCCCAACGGCGGAGGTCACCCTCTACCTGGTAGTCGCCTTCGACAACTTCACGGAGTTGAGCCACTTGAGCGTCGGTGAGGTCTTTGACGCGGATGCTGGGGTTGATGCCAGTTTTCGCGATGACTTCATTGGCTCTTGTGGGACCAATTCCAAAGATATAACGCAGACCGATTTCCACACGCTTGTCGCGGGGGAGGTCCACTCCAGCAATTCGCGCCACTGTGCGATCTCCTGAATCAATGAACTTAATAAACGAATCCTGGGCGATCGAGTTTCTGTTCGATAACAGTCTCTAAGCCCACCTAGCTCTACTTAACCTTGACGCTGTTTATGCTTGGGGTTTTCGCAGATCACCATGACGCGCCGCGACGACGAATCACGCTGCACTTGTCACAGATTTTCTTGACGGAGGCTCTTACTTTCATGCCTTTACGACGCCTTTTGGCGAACTTTACAGGTACGACATCCTAGCAGCGAAATTCTTCCCCGTCAAACAAATGTTGACAGAGCGAGGCAGACGCATTACTAGGCCACACGATTTGCACGCGCGATTTATAAGTGTATATCAGATGGGCTCTGGTGGAAAGCAGTTTTTTGGGGTGGTTTGGAGGACAAGGTTAAATAACAAACACCCCCGGCTTCCTTGGGAGGAAAACGAGGGTGTTTGTGTGAAATCAAACCGCGACTTAGCGGACCATGCCGTGGCTGGTTTCCGTTTCGATGGGTTTGACGAAGTAGAGGGCGAGCAGGTTCTTGGCGTTGCTCAGGTAGAGGGGCAGCTTCTTGGCGAGTTTGATCGGGGCGGGAGCGTTGGAGTCGCTGATGACCCCGAGCTTCTCGTTGTTGCTGACGCAGCGTTCGAGGCGCTGGTAGAACTTGGGATGCTGCACGTCCAGGATGATCGGGAAGACCTTGCCTGCGGCGGTGTTGGTTTTTTCGATCACTTCGCGCTCGAAGTCGCGGGTGACAAGGCCCAGGGATTCGTAGAATCCGGTGCGCTGAATGTCGTTCAGGTACATGGTGGCCAACACGGACAGCAGGAAGAAGCGGCACCAAAGGCGGGCGCGGATGCCTGTCAAATGCTGGGGCTGTGCCCGCATGATCGCGTCGAAGAAGTCGCCGTGGCGGTTCTCGTCCTGGCACCAGTTCTCGAAGAAGCGGAAGATCGGATAGATATTGTGCCGCTCGGGGTTTTGCTCCAGGTGGCGATAGATCGTGATGTAGCGCCAGTAGCCGATCTTCTCGGACAGGTAGGTGGCGTACAGGATGAACTTCGGCTTGAAGTAGGTGTACTTCTTGCTGGAGGTCAGGAAGCCCAGATCCAAGGAGAGGTTGAAGTCAGACAGCGACTTGTTCAGGAATCCAGCATGGCGGGCTTCGTCGCGGGACATCAGGGCGAAGCCTTCGGCCAGCAGGGGATTGCTGGTTTTGAGGCGGCGCGACATTTCTTTGTAGAGTAGGAAGCCGGAAAACTCGGCGGTGCAGGAGCGCTCTAGGAATTCAATAAATAGGCGGCGGGTGTCAGGGTCGATGTTGTCCCAGGATTGATCGAACTCGGCACCGCGCACGAAGTGGTGGCGGTTGTAGTCTACGCGCAGTTCTTCAAGTAAGGCGCGGAATTCGTCCTCATTGATGGCCATGTCCATTTGGGCCATCTCTTCAAAGTCCGTTGTGTAGAAACGGGGGGTGAGGATGGTGTCCTTCGCGGGGGCTTTCACGCCGGGGCGAATTTCATCAAATTCGGGTTTGTTAAGCGTGCTTACCATAGTTGTTGTTTGCCGCCGATCGCGAGCAGGTAGTTTTCAACGTTTCTGTATTGTATCAAGGTGGTTGAATCGGACCAAATGTTGATACATGGAAATTGATGTTTTGTAACACTTGGGCCGGGGATGCAGGTAGGGTGGTTTCCGCTATTGTTAAGGGCAAGTACTCTTCAAACCCACGATCGCGCACTCACCCCTATGTCTGACCTGACCCCTAAGGACGAAGCTGGCCAAAAACGTCTCCCGGCAGCGGGGAATGATGTGACCTTTGATGATGTATTGGCAGACCTGGAAGATGTTTCGGAGGATGGGCATTACAACCGCGCCCACCAGGCCCTGAAGGATTTGATGCGGAAGTTGGATCTGACCCAGGCGGAGCAGGCGGGGCTGGAGGGGCCGATCGGCGGCTTAGAGGCCATGCTCAAAAAGATGGAGGCCTCGATCATTCATATTGCCGTTTTTGGCATGGTGGGCCGGGGCAAGTCGTCACTGCTGAATGCGCTGATCGGGCGCAAGGTGTTTGAATCGGGGGCACTGCATGGGGTGACGCGCAGCTATCAGGTGGCCCAGTGGGTGGTGAGCCGGGAGAGTTTTGGGGATCCGGAGCATCCGGTGCTCCGGGCGGCGCTGCCGGGGATGGCCAAGTCCCAGATTCAACTGATTGATACGCCGGGCATTGATGAAGTGGGCGGCGAGGCCAGGGAACTGCTGGCCAAGGAGGTGGCGGAGCAGTCGGATTTGCTGCTGTTTGTCGTTTCGGGCGACATTACAAAGGTGGAGTACCAGGCCCTGGCCCAGCTACGGGAGGTGGGCAAGCCAATGGTGCTGGTGTTCAACAAGGTCGATCAGTATCCGGACAGCGATCGCGACAGCATCTACGAGAAGATTTGCAGCGATCGCGTCAAGCAGCTCCTGTCCCGCGACGAGGTGGTGATGGCGGCGGCTTCGCCCCTGGTGCCGAATGCCACAAGGGGGGCGGACGGGCGGATTTCGGTGAAGATGGAGCCGGGGCTGCCCATGGTGGATGATTTGAAGCTGAAGATTTTGGAGATTCTGCACCGGGAGGGCAAGTCCCTGGTGGCGCTTAACTCCATGCTCTATGCCGATGATGTGAATGAGCAGCTCGTGGCGCGGAAGATGGAAATCCGGGAGCAGGAGGCGAACCAGGTGATCTGGAATGGGGTGATGGCCAAGGCGATCGCCGTGGCCCTAAACCCGATCACGGTGCTAGATATTGTCAGCAGCGCGGCGGTGGATGTGGCGATGATCTTGGCCCTGTCGAAGCTCTATGGCATTGAGATGACGCAGCGGGGGGCGATCGATCTGCTCAAAAGCGTCGGAGTCGCCATGGGCGGGATTACGGCGGGGGAACTGCTGGCGGATTTGGGGTTGAGTTCCTTGAAGGGGCTGTTAGGGCTAGCGTCTGGGGCGACGGGGGGGATGGCTTTGGTGGCCTATGCGCCCGTGGCGATCATGCAGGGGGCTGTGGCGGGGGTGTCGTCCTATGGGATTGGGCAGGTGATTAAGGTGTATCTGTCGAATGGGGCTTCCTGGGGGGAGAATGGGCCAAAGGCCGTGGTGGCAGAGATTTTGCAGTCCCTGGACCAGGATTCGATTTGCGGCGGATCAAGGGGGAGCTGCGCAGCAAGATCGATCTGCCGAGGTTTCGGGGTGGACCGAAGGACCAGAATTCCTGATCGCAGCCATTTGGGACGTAAGCAGGTAGCATAGGTTGGATATTTTAGTTCCCCGCTTCGCTTTTCTCTCCTCACCCTTCTTCTCTCCCCCCTATGCAACTCACCGCTGGCGGTCTCCTCCAAGGGGGCAAGTATTTGTTGAATCATCCCCTCGAAACCCAGGGATTTGGCATCACCTATCGGGCGACCCATACCCAGACGGGAGAAGCAGTGGTGGTGAAGACCCTGCATCCGGCGTTGCATAGCAGTAAGGCCTTTACGAGACTGCGCGATCGCTTCGTCGATGTCGGTTCGCTGATGACCAAGTCCCCCCACGCCAGTCTAGTGAAGGTGCTGGATCTGTTCCAGGAGGAGCAGTTGCCTTTCATGGTGATGGAGTACGTGGCGGGAACGAGCCTGGCGGAAATGGTGTCCCCCGATCGCCCCATGGCCGAGATGGAGGCCCTGCACTATGTGCGCATGGCAGGGGCAGCGATCGCCCAGGCCCACCGGATTAGGCTGATCCATGGGAACTTAAAACCCCAAAACATTCTGCGGCGCACCGGGGGCAATACGCCCGTGGTGTTGGGCTACGGGATCAGTGCCGATCGCATGCTGTCGGCGGTGCAGTACGCCGTGCCAG
This sequence comes from Alkalinema sp. RU_4_3, assembly GCA_012031975.1. Lineage (GTDB taxonomy): Bacteria > Cyanobacteriota > Cyanobacteriia > Leptolyngbyales > Leptolyngbyaceae > JAAUSA01. The sequence continues at coordinate 18,298 of JAAUSA010000087.1, forward strand.
GATTTCCCCATGCCTTTACGGCGCCGGAGCAGATCGGCGAGCGGGGCGATCGCTTGCCTGTGTCCGATCTCTACGGTTTGGCGGCCAATCTCTATTTCCTACTGACGGGCTATGCGCCGCCCATGGCCAATGAACGCTTGCAGCAGGATAGCTTGCCCCATCTCGATCGCGTCAGTCCGATGATGCAGCGGGTGCTCCAACAGGGCTTGGCCCTGGCGCTCAAACATCGATCGCCCAGTCTCGACCAATGGCTGGATCTGCTGCCCACCGCTTCCCAACCCCGTGCCAAGGCAGCACCTCGGGTGACTTCGCCCCCCGAGGCGATCGCCCCGACGCAGATTCCCACGCCCATGGCTGTGCCGCCAACGGTGACACCCATGGCGCCGACGGTGATCGAGCCCCCGGAACCTGTGGTAGAGCACAGGCCAGAACCAAGGCCAGAACCAAGACCAGAACCAAGACCAGAACCAAGACCGGAACCACCCCAGCTATCGCGCCCGAACCCCTACCCGCCCCAACGCCCC
>JAAUSA010000088.1 GCA_012031975.1 Alkalinema sp. RU_4_3
GTCAAACACATTTTTCAGCGCCTAACCCTTGACCTTCATGGCTATGAGCGATTTGGGCCAACTTTGAACAAGGCCTAATATAGCTAAACCCATATCTAGTGCCTCTCACGGGAGATCCGGTAGAGCCAATTTTAAAGTAAGCTGTGCCATTGACGTCAACTATCTCCATATTTTCATAGGGCGATATTTGACTATACGACCCAACAAAAATATTTGAACTAATCCACTGTGTCCCGTCTATTGTTCCATTGCTTGCCCATATGCCAGTCCCGAACGAATTGGAGGCAGTGAAATAAAGTGTATTGCCGGAAGCCGTCAGATTTCTTGGGAAGAACGACGCACTAACATTTGGTGGTGTAAGAAGCTGGGGACTGCTTGATGATGGATCGATCTTATACAGTTGCGTACTGCCACTGTTAGATGGTCGAGCAGTGAAGAAAAGCGTACCATTAACATTGACTAATTCGCTGATGAGCGGAAACGCTGACACCAGCGTTGCAGAAGACGATGCACCAGCTTGAAGATTAACAGCCCATAAGCTATGTGAAGTGCTATCGTTTGTCATAAAATACAGTTTACCACCAGTGGTGCCACTGACGTGAGTCAGCTTATCAAAGAAGGGGGTGGGGCCGGAAAAAGTTGTAATTGGGCTTGTAGTACTGCTTCCACTGCTCTCACTACTTTTCCATAGTTGCCTACCAGAGCCACTATCAGCAAAGAAGTACAATGCGCCGTTTGCATTGAGCAAATTAGATATATTTAGATTAGTGTTGGGAGTGGGGGAGATATTCTGAACTGCTCCAGTGCTAGTAGTTTTCCATAATGCTAGGTTATTCGAGCTTGTCTCTCGTGCTACGAAGTAGAGCGTGCCATTAATATTTGTCAATTGTTCGGCGTCATAAAGAAAATTTCCTGTAGTAGTTGTGATTGGCACAGTACCTGAGTCGGTGCCATTGCTCTTCCACAGTCTCTTCAGATTAACACTGTCAGCGGGATTGGCCACGAAGTAGAGTGTGCCATTTACGTTGGTCAAGGAAGATATATCGGACGAAAGCACACCTGGGGCGATATTTTTAACAAGTGTAGCCTTTAAAGTATCGGCGTACTGCTCCAGCGCATTAGTACCAATGGCGATCGATGTCTCTATCCGACCTGTCTGAACCTCTAGATTCCAGTTACCTCCCAGTGACTCACTCCCCGTCAGATCATTTGACGCTGCCACATCCGCACCAGTTGTCTCAGCCAGCAAATTCACAAATGCCTGACCTACTGCTCCCTCACCCACATTACAGCCATACAGTAAAATATCCGCCCCAGCCGTCAAAGCCTGCCCCCAAGACTTAAGCTGATCAACATAACTCGGCAGCGTCTGCAAATCCAGCCAACTCGATCCTAGCTGAAGACCTCCAGACTTGCCATGCGAAACAATCTGCACAGAACCCACATTGTTCAGCCCCGACAACACATCTGTAATCTGGGCTATCTCATCCCGGCTAGCATCCAGTAAATAAGTAGATGTTCCATCCACCGCCCCTGCTGCAAGCTGTTCTGCACTAGCTACACTAGAGTCAATAAATAATACAGATTTGCCCTGCTGGGGCATATTTTGCAAGAGCAATGGTGGTTGATTGGAAAATTGAAAAAGTGAATTATCTTTTGGGAGGCGATCGATCATCGGAGCTTGAACTGTTGCAATAGACATAGATCAATTCTCAGGAATAACAACCGTAACTTCAAATAAAACAATATTCATCTAAATTCTTGAAATTAGACGAATTTTCTACGAAAAATCATAAATAAAAGTTTTCTATTTGTCTAGAGTTAAGTTGCAACTTCATCAAAAATTTATCAACGCCATCCATCTATTGAGGCAGTTCGCCTGTCTGCCCCGATTATCCGTAAGGTTCTGATGGCTCCATTGTGGTCTCTTGGTTGCCCGGCGCTAAATCTTGAAGGGCGATCGCGTCGTGGCTAGGGCCAGAAGCGGACCAAGCTGTTCCTGGCCATTGGTGCCGAGTTCGCTGGTGCAGAGGATGACGCGCTCCGTAGTGCGGCCCAGCAGATCCCGGATCAGACGCTGAAGCCCTTTCTCCTGGCGACGATCGCTCTCCTCCAGCCCCAGTGGCCCTCCCGCCCAGTCCGACAAAAACACAGGTGCCCCAAACATCCCATCTACACCCGTGAGCCACCTCACACTGCCCCCATCAAACCAAAACTGCCAGCGATGGCTCAGGCGCGAAGCTCGGTACTGGAAGACCGTGGATAGGGTCACCGATCGCGCAGGTCCATAGCTCACCGGAAAAGGATTCGCCGTCACCGTCCCCTGGGTCAGCATTTTGACAAACCGCCCCACGCTATTGTCATCGCGCTCCGGCAGCCGAACCTCCACGGTCCAGTAATGCTGAGCCGTTTCGATCAGCGCTCGGATAGCAGTCTGCTGATCGCGCGGCAACTCCTGGCCCCCGGCGAGAAACTTCTGGATGGCCCGATCGAGCAAAACCACCGGACTGGCCACCTGCCGCTGCCGGATCGCCTCCTTAATCGCCCCAATCCAAGCGACCAGATCGCCGTACTGGGCGGCGGCCTGGTGACCGATGCGATCCCAGCGGGGGAAGGTCTCCACGGGGAGTAGGGTGGTGCGATCGGCCTGGAAGCAATATTCCGTCAGCAAGCCCGCCCGCACAGGGTCAATGTCCGGGGCCAGGGCCACGAGCATTTCGGCGACCTCCGGCGGTCCCAGGTGCGCCCCCGGATCGGGGTAAACCAACTGCAAGAGCGTCAGCAAACCTCGAATCAGCGGTGTACTCGACAGGGGGCGCTGGTCATTGAGGAGTTCGACCGTAATGTTTTTGCGGCCTAGGATTTCGGCGAAGGCATAGCGGGAGATGGCGTCGAGTCCGGGACCGAGGACGGCGATCTCCTGGGGCGCCACAAGACCCGATTCGATGCTTTGGGCGATCGCTTCGGCGGTCTGGCGAATCAGTTCGGCGCGGGTCAGGGTTTGTAGGCTGGTGAAGCTAGGAGGAAGTTTGATATTACTGAGGGGACTGTCGATTAGGGTGAGGAGTTTGTCTGCCAGTTCGGGGGCGAGGCCCTGGGGCGTTTCTAAATTCAGGATTTGGCCGCAGCGGGGGGCGATCGCCCGTTCCTGGTAGCGAGGATCCGCCCCCAGACCCTGGCGCACGCCGCCGTCGGGATTGAAGGTGAACAGGCCGAGGGTGCCGCGATCGAGCAGGATTTCCAGGAGTTTGCCAATTAGGGGTGGGTATTCATCGAGGTCATCGGCGAGGACGTATCGGTAGCGGCTGAGACGGCGATCTTGGTATTCGGGGTTGGGTAACAAATATTGGCCGTAGAGCTGGGCGGTCAGAGTATAGGTGAGGAAGCCATGGTCCAGACACCAGGTTTGCCAGGCTTGCAGCAGATCGATCATCTGGTCGTAGTCGATCGGCAGGTCCGGCGTTTCGCTCCCAAAGGCGGTTTCGAGGAGGCTGGGCAGGTCGGATAAGGGTGTTAAACTCAGGGCGGCGAGCTGCATTAGGTCCAGCATGCGGCGGACCAGGCGCCATTGGGGGAGACTGTCGGGGTTGGGGAGTTGCGATCGCCAGAGTTCCTGGGCCAGATCCTGTTCGTTCTCAGGTCGGAGCCGCAGGGGGAAGGGGGCCTTCAGATCCAGCTTGGCCATCACCAGGGCCAGAACAGCATCACCTCGTCTTCAATAAATCCCAGGGGCGTCACCACGCGCAGAGCCGACTTGGCTTGGGTCGCAGTACTGAGGCGATCGACCAGGGCTGGCCGATTGTCCCCGATGGCACAAAAAGCCAGGGTCTGCTGGCGAAAAAGGCCGGGTTGCGGGCGTTTTGGCCCGGCGCTGCCAATTGCCTGATCCTGTAACTGGCAAAACGCCTCGACGAGCGCCGCCGTCTTGCCACTGCGGGCGGGGCCGGTGATCCAGGTGGAATCGGTGGAGGGGGCGATCGGCATTTAGTTCGAGTGATCTGGTTTGTCGCTATTCCTATTGTAGAGTCTGAGATTGGGTCTGGAAAAAGCGGTTTCGGAGCGCGATCGCAGGTCTAAAATAGTTGAGAGCTATTCCCCATCGCCATTGAAGAGTTATGTCCATCGTTTCTCGTCTCCGAGGTTATGTCAATTCAGGCCGGGTGGCTACCCCGGAACGAGCCATAGAGGATGCCTATGGGGCAGCGCTTGCCATTCGCGCCATTGAAGAAGAGCATTTCCAGGGGCAACCTATTTCCTCCCAGTACGGCCAGTACAGCACCAACACCATGGCCTACTTCCAGGGGGAACTGCGCAAATACCTGAAGATCGCTCGGGCCAATGCGACAAGGTTTCGCAGTAATCTTTCTAACCTCGATCGAGAAACCCTAAACAAATTGCAATTCATTGACCAGGTGCTCGATCGCTACAGTCCTGGCAAATCCACGGCGGCCTTCATGGATGCCAGTCGCGCCATGGTTTCGGTGCCGATACAGCCTGTCAATGGCCAGATGAACTCCCTCAATGAGTTGCTCCAAGAACGGACGCGTCTGGCCAGTGACTCGGCTAAACCCAAGGGCGGCAGTACCCTAGAGGGCTTGACGGATAAGACAGGGCTGCTGCCGCGATCGATTTTGGGGACCTTGAATCGGCTGAAGCGCGATCTTGACCCTGAGTCCGATGAGGTGCTGTTGGAGAACTTGCGGGCTAATCGGGCCAAGACCTTTATTGCGATCCGCTTCCTGCTGATGCTGGTGACCCTGACCCTGTTTGTCCAGATCAGTACGCGCCATGTGATCTTGAGCAACCAATGGCTGCCGGGGCAGAACATTAGCAAGTATTACCAGGTCCAGGAGAAGGGGACGCTGTTCATTAATGCTGAGCTAGAGGAAGAAGCCCTCAAGGAGCTGACCCACTTCGAGGAGAAGCTTAAATTCAAGAACATGCTGAACGAGGCGTTGGAGAAGGATGTATTGTCCCCAGAGCAAATGGAGGGGGTCGTGCGCCGGGAGGCCAAACATCTGGCGGATAGCTTTGCCACCAAGAGTGCCGATGCGGTGAAAAACTGGGTGGCGGATTTGATGGGGCTGATCATGTTCTGCTTCATTTTGGCGAATAGCCAACGGGAGATTGAGATTCTCAAGTCCTTCATCGATGAGCTGGTCTACGGTCTGAGCGATAGCGCCAAGGCCTTCATTATTATTCTGTTCACTGATGTGTTTGTCGGATTCCACTCGTCCCACGGCTGGGAGGTCCTCCTGGAGGGGATTGCCAAGCACTTTGGCATCGCGCCGAGTCGAGACTTTATCTTCGTCTTCATTGCCACCTTCCCGGTGATTCTGGACACGATCTTCAAGTACTGGATCTTCCGCTACCTGAACCGGGTCTCGCCTTCGGCGGTGGCGACCTACCACAACATGAACGAGGGCTGATCTACGCCCATACAAAAACCGCCGAAGGCCCTAGGACCTTCGGCGGTTTTGCAGTTTGACTCAATCTACGCAGTTGCCACAGGTACCGGATAGACGCTGACTTTCTTGCGGCTCTTGCCGAAACGCTCAAAGGTCACAACGCCTTCGATCAGCGCAAACAAAGTGTCATCACAGCCGCGACCCACATTGTTGCCAGGGTGGACCTTGGTGCCGCGTTGACGGATCAAGATGTTGCCCGCCTTGACCACTTGACCGCCATAGCGCTTGACGCCTAGGCGTTTGGAATTTGAATCCCGTCCGTTACGTGTACTACCTGTACCTTTCTTTGATGCCATGGTTTGTATCTCCTACAAAAAAATCGGGTGATGGGTTGCCAGAGGTTAGCTCTGAAAATCACTCAGCCTTGAATTCCTTACCGCCGAAGCTGATCGACTCGATTAAAAGACGAGTCTGTTCCTGACGGTGACCGCGCTTTTTGCGGGTCTTCTTCTTCGGCTGCATCTTGTAGACGATCACCTTTTTCGCCCGGAACTGCTTGAGGATTTTTCCCTTCACAGTGGCGCCGGACACCATGGGCTGACCGATCGCGATGTCGCCATCGTTGTTGACAAACAGGATTTTGTCGATGGTGACGGCTTCGCCGTCTTCGCCCGCTAAGCGCTCCACATCGTAGAACCGACCGGGCTCCACGCGCATCTGCTTGCCACCCGTCTCAATAATTGCGTATGCCATTTTTTCCTCTAAGGTGCCGTACAGGTGGCCCAGGGTTTGAATCCCGCGCGCTTGTGTCACCTGGTCCGAGCCGATCATTACACAGGTCTAACATTGTGCCAAACAGGTATGCGCTCTGTCAATTTATTTGTTGCCCATTATTTGTTGCCCAAGATGCCGCGATCGGCGAAAGATCTAAAAAAACTGTTATACATGGCCCGGAATTCGGGCACCCTGTGCTTAAATTCACCAATATAATAGTAGGCCATCTGCATCTCTTTGCAGGCCTAGGCGTGAGTTTACCTTTGTTGTTTTCAGTGGTGGGCCGATGGCCTTATGGGTTTTAGAAATATGGGTTACACAGAGCAACTTACAGCACAACTGAAGCAGGTCCTTGTCATGGGCGGCGGGGTGGCCATTTTTGGGAGTGCCCTGGCGCTGCCGAGCTTTGCCCAGCGGGGGGGTGGCGACACTATCCGTCCCCGTTGCGCCCCGCGCGGCGGCCAATATGCCTGTGTCTACAGCTTGACCAATCCGGCGCCCGCCGCTTACAAGTACTACGAGGGTTCCATTAGCAATGGGATTCCCAACGGCAGTGGCTTGTTTGTCTATCAAAACGACGATCGCTACGAAGGTGGCGTGCTGAACGGTCTCCCCAGCGGGCGCGGCATGTTCCTGTTCTCCAATAACGATCGCTACGAAGGATCGATCGCCAAGGGTGTGCCGAGCGGCTATGGCACCTTTACCTTGAGCACGGGCGATCGCTACACGGGCAATGTGAAGGATGGCCATCCCCACGGCACGGGCACCTTCACCTTCAGCAACGGCAACGTCTATAACGGTGAGTTTTACCTGGGTCAAGCCAGGGGTAGCGGCAGCTTCACCGCCGGGGGCGTGCGCTGTAGTGGGACATTCTATAGCAGCCAGCTATCGGGTAAGGGCAATTGCTCCTTCCCAGCGGGCAATGAATACCTCAGCTACAGCGGTGAATTCCGCAAGGGTCGTCCCGATGGCCGGGGGAATGCGACATTCCGCGATGGCACTCGGTTTAGTGGTGAATTCCGGAATGGTATCCCCTTTGTGCCCGGCGTGACCGATAAGAAGTAAGTCGGCGCGGCCCATGGCCCTGTTCAAACCCCCGGTTGCTGTGAAGTGTCCGGGGGGTTGAACGGTCTAAATCGACCTAGATTGAGGCATTGGCCTTGAGGTATTCCGTGTTGACGCCGGATTCGCGGACCAGGGCGACCCGGCCCGTGCGGGCAATCTCCTGGATGCCAAACTTGCTCAGCACCTGGACGATCGCCACCATTTTTCCCGGATCCCCCACCACCTCAAAAGTGAGCGAATCCTCGGCCACATCCACCACGCGAGCGCGGAAGATCTGGGACAGCTCCAGCATCTCCGATCGCGTGGAGCTAGTGGCATTCACCTTCATCAGCATCAGTTCGCGCTCGACGCAGGGGACCTCGGTGATGTCCTGAACCTTGAGGACATTGATTAGTTTATAAAGCTGCTTGGCCAACTGTTCGATGGTGGCGCGATCGCCCGGCACCACCATGGTGATCCGAGAGATGCCCGTCTGCTCCGCTGGACCTACTGCCAGACTCTCAATGTTGTAGCCCCGGCGCGCAAACAATCCGGCAATCCGGGCCAAAACCCCTGCTTCATCTTCAACAAGGACCGAAAGAGTGTGCTTCATAGGGCGTTCCGATAGGACTCTCTAGCTAGACTAGGGGCAAACTACACCCCAAAATATGGTTTCTAATCTTACAGCTAAACGCCCTCGGGTTTGAAACGACCTCTGGGGAGAAGGTTGTGATCGATCGAGGACAAAGCCCTGCCAAAAAGCAGGCGGATTCTGGATAAATTCCAAAGGAATCCTAGACGAACCGAAAATTTTCCCTATCATTGATGCCGGGTGCCCTCGGGCAGCCACAAAACCACGTTGTTGACTTGGAGAAGCTCCTATGGGTTGGTTTAATCGATTATTTGGTGGGGATAAAGGCGGCGATGCGGCCCCCACTGCTGTCCCCGAAGAAATCGCCGCAGGCGGCGAAATTCCAGCGGAGCGCGTTGGTCCCGATGGCGGCTATGACCAGAGCGGTCTAGCCAAGCGGGTGGCCCAGGCCGTCGATATGGATGGCGAATTGGCGGATATTGAGACCGTGTGGGTCGCCCAGACGGGGAGCCAGGTGGTCCTTAAGGGTCGTGTCCCTACCCAAGCGCAGCTTGACCGCATAGTGGAGATCGCCAGCGCCGTCAATGGGGCTTCAGCGGTCGATAGCCAGCAGGTCGAAATCACGGGCTAGGGTTGACCTTGGGGTTTTGCCTGGGTGTTTTCCCACCCTAGGGGGCGGCAATCCGATAATGATTACGGATTGTTTATCCCCTGGGGAGCCACGGTATGATCGTGAACAGTGATTTTGTAACTTGCGCTGCCTCCTAGTAGGAGCGATCGTCAGCCCAGCTCAAAATCCACTTCCACCCTCTCTTCTTCGTTGGGGTTTACCGTTGTGCTGAAAAGCCTGATCGCTGACTTTAAGATTATTTTCGATCGCGACCCAGCTGCCCGTAATTGGCTTGAGGTTTTGTTCTGTTATCCGGGGTTCCAGGCGCTGGTGATGCATCGTCCGGCCCATATTCTCTATAAGCTGGGGCTGCCCTTCGTGCCTCGGTTTATTTCCCATATTGCGCGGTTTCTCACGGGCGTGGAGATCCACCCTGGGGCCACCATCGGCCAGGGTGTCTTCATTGACCATGGTATGGGGGTGGTGATCGGCGAAACGGCTATTGTTGGCAACTACGCGCTGATCTACCAAGGCGTCACCCTCGGCGGCACAGGCAAGGAAAGCGGCAAGCGCCATCCGACCCTTGGCGAAAACGTCGTGATCGGCACTGGAGCCAAGGTTTTGGGCAATATCCAACTGGGCAACAATGTGCGGGTTGGAGCAGGTTCGGTTGTTTTGCGAGATGTGCCCTCGGATTGCACGGTCGTCGGCGTGCCGGGGCGGGTGGTCTATCGATCGGGCGAGCGCGTCGAACCCCTGGAGCATGGCCGTCTGCCGGATTCGGAGGCCCAGGTGATTCGGGCCTTGGTCGATCGCATAGAAGTATTAGAGCAGCAGTTGCAGACCCTGGCCCTGGAGAAGCAGCCCTCGCGAGAGACGATCGAGAAATGCTATGCCATGACGCCGGATTTGCCCCCAGGGTCTGTGGAGGCGCTGCCCGAGGGGACGCTGTCCTGCTGTCGGCTGAGCGATCGGGCGATCAATGAGTTCTTGGATGAGGGTTGGGGGATCTAGATGGCACAGCCATTGGTGGGGATTGTCATGGGCAGTGATTCCGATCTGCCCACGATGCTGGCGGCCATTGAGGTCTGTCAGCAGTTTGGTGTGGCCCATGAGGTGGGGATTCTGTCCGCCCACCGTACGCCGGAGCGCATGGTGGAATACGCCCAGACGGCGGTCGATCGGGGCCTGAAAGTAATCATTGCCGGGGCTGGTGGCGCCGCCCATTTGCCAGGGATGGTGGCCGCCTTGACGCCCTTGCCCGTGATTGGGGTGCCCGTGGCGACGAAGAACTTGCAGGGTGTGGATTCGCTGTATTCGATCGTCCAGATGCCGGGGGGAATTCCAGTGGCGACGGTGGCGATCGGCAATGCGAAGAATGCGGGGCTGTTGGCCGTGCAGATGTTGGCCAGTTTCGATCGGGCGTTGCTCAAGCAGGTGCAGGACTATCGGGCGAGTCTGAGGGATATGGTGGTGGGGAAGCAGGAGCAGCTAGAAAAGTTAGGCGTTGAGGCCTATCTCCAGCAGATGTAAAAACCTCTGGTAGGGGCGTGCATTCCACGCCCACAATTTATGCGACAACCAGCTAGCCCTGGGGAATCTGCACCGACGCAGTGCGCCGCTCCAACTTACGGATCGCCACCGCCCGATTCTTCTCCGCGATCGCATCATCAGGCCGCAGTTGCAAGGCGCGATCGTAACTCGTGATCGCCGATTCATACTGACCCAGACTCACCAGCAACCCGCCGCGATTGTTCCAGGCCCGGAAGTCATTGGGGCGAATCTCCAGGGCCTGGTCATAGCTGACCACCGCCTCCTCCAGGCGACCGAGCATCTTCAATACTACCCCTCGGTTGTACCAGGCCTCATGGTAGGTGGGCTGGATTTCAACGGCCCGATCGAAGGCCGATAGCGCCTGGCTGTAGGCCTCCATCTTCATATGGGAGAAGCCCTTGTTGTACCAGGTGCTGGGTTGCTCCTGGTCGATTTCGAGGGAGCGCTGGTAGCTGGCGATCGCATCTTTGTGGCGGTTTAGATACTTGAGGGCGATGCCGCGCTGATACCAGGCCTGGGGATCTTCGTCATTGATTTTCAAGGCGCTGTCGAAGCTGGCGAGGGCGGCCTCGTAGTCGGCGAGGGAAACCAGGGCCTGGGCACGGTTGCTGAGGGATTCGGCATGCTGGGGGTCAATTTCCAGGGCGCGGTTGAAGTGGGTGACGGCGCCTTCGTAGCGTCCGGTCATGAGCAGGGCGACGCCTTGGACGTAGAAGCAGTCGCGGTCCTCGGGGGCCAGTTCCGTGGCCTTCTTGAGCTGGGGGATTGCATCTTCGTAGCGGCCCAACATGTAGAGGGCGAGGCCAACGCCGTAGTGGGCATTGGGATAGTTGGGTTGCAGCTCTAGGCAGCGCTTGAAGCCGTTGGCGGCATTGTCGTAGAGGCCGGCCAAGTGGGCGGTCCAGGCGTGGTGGTAGTGAAGGTAGGGGGATGTGGGATGGACCAGCAGCGATCGCTCAAAGCAGCGCAGGGCTGGCTCCAACTGGCCCAGATTAATCAGGGCGCCCCCTTTCTCGCTCCAAGCTTCCAGGGAGTCGGGCCGCAATTCCAGGGTTTGGTTGAAGAAACTTAATGCACCAGAATAGTCGCCCCGTTGACTGAGGCTAATGCCGTGCTGGAGAAGTTCTTCGGGATTGATATCGGTGGGCACCATCATGGGGATTTGGCTCTACTGCTGGGCGTTTCGTCATTCTCCCAACATACCCAGCGCGCTCGCCCCCTCAATCCGTATTCTCCCGGCAATATGAACAGCAAAGCAGCTTATCCTGGGGATACCTGTTGGTAAAAATTCGGAGGGTTCGTTATGGCATGGTACGGCGAAGCGAGGCGATCGCTCCTGGTGATGGCGGCGATCGGGACAGCGATGTTGGGGTCTGGGGTGGCGGAGGCAAAACCCACGGCTCAAAAGGCTCGGGCGGCGACCCAGGGTCAGATCAATGTGGTCTACAACCGGGTGCGCAGTCCCCTGGCTAAGGATTTTCAAACGGTATTCCAAAAGTCGCGATTGTTTGAAACCGCCGTTGCGCCGATTAATCAGAATATTTTGCTGCCGCGCGATCTGACGGTGGAGCTGGGGGAATGTGGGTTTGTTAATGCTTTCTATGAGCCAGGAGCGCACCGGATTGTCATGTGCTATGAGCTGATCGATCACCTGACGAAGGTGTTTCGTAAGTCGGGGATGGGACAGCGGGATGCGGAGGTGCAGGCCCTGAATGCGGCGGTGTTTACTTTCTACCATGAGCTGGCCCATATGCTGATCCATGAGATGGATCTGCCGATCGTCGGGAAAGAAGAGGATGTGGCGGACCAGTTTTCGGCGTTGCTGCTGTCGAATGCGGGGGATGGGGGGAAGGGGGCTATTTTGGCGGCGGCCCAGTGGTTTGGCAGTTCGCAGTCGCCGGAGAGTAGGGAGAAGTATATGGATGAGCATTCGCTCAATGAGCAGCGGGCCTATTATCTGATTTGTCTGCTCCATGCGCAGTCGCCGGGGGAGCTGAGTGGTTTGGTTAAGCGCCTGGGGTTTCCGCCGGAGCGGTTGCAGAAGTGTAAGGATGAGTATCGGCAGATTGCGCGATCGTGGGAGATGATGATTACGCCGTTTTTGCGGCGGTAGGGGATGGTGGAATTTTGGGGTTGGGGTGATCTGTGGTGGCGGGGGCAAGGGCGCATCGCATGCGCCCTTGCTTTGTGCCAATCACAGACAACTACGCACATAACTCCATAACCTGGGCCTGGCGCTTGGTCTGGATGTTGCAGAGGTGCTTCTTAACCGTATCGATCGAGATGTACAGGGTCTGGGCGATTTCCTTGCGGGAATGACCCATGCGCTTCATTTTCCACACCTCCGCTTCCCGGCTGGTCAGTCCGAAGCTTTTGGCCTCGGCTTCGGCGAGACAGTAGAGGGCTTGCTGCCGATTCTCTAGGCGCACCAGCAGACAGTGGTCGGGGTAGCTGTCGAGGTCCATCCATTGCACCCTTATCCGCAGGTTGTCGGTCTCGGCTTCGAGTATTATTGTTTTTCCCGCAAAGAGCTGGTGGCTCTCGATCACTGATTCACAGGTGGTCCAAATCACATCGGGCAAGTCCTGACTGGCCTGCTTCGGCAACAGGCGAATCATCTCCTGGGCGGACTGGTTGCTATAGAGAATATGACCGGATCGATCGACGAGCAACACCCCGTCGCCGATGCATTCAAGTACGGATAACAATAGAGTCGAGGGCTGATAGGCTTTGGGGCTGGGTTGTTGCTGTTCGGGGGAGTTGTTCATGGTAGGTAACGACTAAGAGAGCAGGAGCACACACAGCAGGTCTACAAGTTGCTAATAGGTTTCACGGAAATGGTTTATGCAAAACCCTGACTTGGGGACCGATTCCTCAGTGAATCTGAGGTGTGAATACAGAGAACTATGCAGTTGGGGCCGATCGGTTTTCACCACCCCCCCTGCCAGTTTGTCCAAGCGTCTACTGGAAATTACTGGGGTTTGGCTATCCCCCATTAGGATGAGCCATCCGGGTGAGGCGTGAAGCGACCTAGATCACGCATTAGCGTTGATCCGGGCCGCGATCGGCCTAGAACCGGGTGTTTTTTCGGACAGAGTAATGTGGACCTGTGCCATTTTGTGATGCGGATCACAGGATTTATGTGAACAGCAGCGGCAGTTTGATCTGGGAGGGGGCCTCGGGACCGCTGCTGAGCGTCAGGGTGATCACCCGGTGATCGAGTAAGGTGGTGGTGAAAAGTGCTGTGCCAGTCCCAGAATTGGTTGCATAGGCGGGGAAACAGGCGGCACTAATGCTCAGGCGTAGGGCACGGCCCTCGGGGATGAGAATGGCGATCGGCTGGAGCAAAAGCGTACGCAAAGCTGTGGTTTCTGTCGTTTCCGTCAAACCACCTTGTGTCAAACCACAGTGCAACATCCCCTGGGTAAAGGCCAAAACCCGGCCATCGGTGTAAACCTCCGACAGCACGACCGATAGGTCAAAACTCGGCTGGTCGGCGGTGACCTGGAGCTGTACTTCCACTTCCCCCCAGATATGCCAGTCGTCAGTCAAGGCTTCTGTGGTGAAGGTCAGCACATCACTGCGATCGTCTATTGCCGCCCGATTGAGCTGTCCCGTTGGCACCGTGGCATGGCCACCGCAGGCGGGCACAGGTCGCCAGGGGTCATGGACCAGGCAGTCTTCCAGGGCCTCCTTCGGCGGCGTTGTGGTCAAACCCCCATCCCCCATACTCACCAGCCCCGTGGTCTGCAAAAACAGTTCCACCTGGCCATCGCGTTGGGGCCAGCGATCGAACCGATGCCACTGGTTGCTACCCATTTCAAACAACTGCACGGGCGACTGGGCTGGCACTCCTGGATGGTCTCCCCTCAGCCAATGGTTAAACCACTTGACCTGGGCGCGATCGATCCCACTTACCGCACTGGCGCCATAGTCCATGCCCCCCAAATGCCGCCCCCAGGGCAAATGCCCCCAGGGTCCTACGATCAAATGCTGGGGTGCCCCGCCCGCCGACGCCATGGCCTGGTAGAGGTTGAGCGTCCCCCGCATCAGGAAGTCAAACCAGCCGCCAATATGGAGCATGGGGAGGGGCCTTAGGCGATCGAGGTAGGTGAGGGGCGATCGTTGTTTCCAATAGTCGCTGCCCTCGGGCTCCGTCAGCCAATCTTGGTAAAAAACGTCGTAGGCGTTGTTTTGCAACACCTTAGGATAGGCCGGACAATCCTCCTGCAAGGGCAGGGCCTTGGCGCCGCGATTGAGATCGGCAAAGGCAGTGAGGTTTGCGTCCCTTCTGGCCCCCTCCGCCGCCAATTGCAAGGCCCAGGAGAGATTGGACATCAGACAGAAGGCGCCCCCCTCGTAGGCCCAGTCCCGATACAGATCTCCGGCGACCATGGCGGGGGCGATGGCCCCCCAGGGCCTCCGGCTGTTCTACGGCGGCAAATAACTGGGTCATGCCTTGGTAGGAAAAGCCATACATGCCCACCCGTCCATTGCTCTTGGGCAGCGCCGCCGCCCAGACCACCGAATCATAGCCATCTTCGATCTCATGGTTAAATAGACCAAACCGCCCCTCCGAGGTCCCCCGGCCCCGCACATCCTGGATCACCACAATGAAACCCTGGGCCGCGTACCAGCTCGGATGGGCGTAGACTACGGTGGAGGCGATGGTCCGGCCATAGGGCTGGCGCATCAGTAAAACCGGGAAAGGTCCCTCCCCCTGGGGCCAATAGACATCGGCGTCCAACCGAATCCCGTCGCGGGTGTAGAGGGAGAGGGATTGTTTGGGCTCATTACTTAAAGACATGGCAGGGGCGATCGATGGGCGGCGCGTTCAGTTGCTTACAAGACAAACCATCGCACATTCCATCCAAGAAGGGATGGGGGCAGTAAAATGAACAGCATCATGATCTATTGCCTCAACCCTGACTGCAAAGAACCCCGTAACGAAGCTGACTCCTCCCACTGTGTCACCTGCGGCGCTTTGCTGTCTCCACTCCTGCGCGGGCGCTATCGCGTGTTGAAGTCCCTGGGCCGAGGTGGCTTTGGTAAAACCTTTTTGGCCATCGATGAGGATCGCCTCAATGCCAAATGTGTGATCAAGCAATTCTCCCCCCAGGTCAAGGGCACGAAATCCCTAGAAAAGGCGATCACGCTGTTTGAACAGGAGGCGCTGCGGCTCTACGAGTTGGGGGAGCATCCCTATATTCCCGATCTGCTGGCCTATTTTGAGCATGACCAGCGGCTGTACCTGGTGCAGCAGTTTGTGGAGGGGCAGACCCTGGTGCAGGAGCTGGCGCAGTATGGCACCTTTAATGAGCAGAAGATTCGGGAGGTGCTGGTGGGGCTGCTGCCGATTTTGAAGTTTGTCCACGATCGCAATGTGATCCATCGCGACATCACCCCTTCGAATATTATTCGGCGCAAGGTGGACGGGAAGCTGGTGCTGATCGACTTTGGCGTGGCCAAGCTGATGAACGATGAGAGCTTCGGGGTGCCGGGGACCAAGATCGGCACCGAGGGCTATGCGCCCATCGAGCAGCTCCGCAATGGCCGCGCCTATCCTGCCAGCGACATCTACAGCCTAGGGGCCACCTGTCTCTTCCTAATCACCCGTACCAAGCCCGAGGACCTCTACGACCCCCTGCGGGGACTGTGGCTCTGGCGCGAACGGCTGTTGCAGGAGCAGCGATCGGTGTCTGTCGGCTTAGGTCAGATGCTCGATCGGATGGTGCGCGATCTGGTGATGGAGCGCTACGGTACGGCGGCGGATGCGATGCGGGACCTGCGGTTGCTCCTGAATACCCCCAATGCGATCCTGCCAGGGCCTGGGGCCAGACCCCCTGCCGGGGAAACTGGGGGCGCCCCCGCTCCCACCCAGGTGACCGGGGGCGATCGGCCCACGTCCCTGCCGCCCCCGGCCCCCACCGGGATGCCTCTGGCTCCAACGGGGATGCCCCAGGTCCCCACCGGGACACCCCAGTCAAATATCCCCACTTCTGTACCCACGGGGGTGCCCACAGGCCTTCCGACAGGGGCCACCGCTGCCCGCCCCGTCTCTGGCCAGCCGATCTCCCGCCCGTTCCTCAACTCCCAGCCCGGCCCCTCCCTCTCACAAGGGGTGGTGGCGGACTATCCCTGTCTGCGCACCTTCATGGGGCATTCCTCCTGGGTGATGGCGCTCTCCGCGAGCCAGGACGGCAAATTCCTGGTCAGTGGGGGGCTCGACGATCGCATCTTCCATTGGGACGTGGGCACAGGCCAGGTGCTACAAATTTTGCAGGGCCACAGCAAGCCGATCAACTGTCTGGCCTTTTCCCCCGATGGTCAAGTGATTGTCAGCGGGAGCGATGACGATACGGTGCGCCTGTGGCAGTCGGCCACGGGCCAGCCTTTGCAGGTGCTGACGGGCCATAGCCAGGATGTGAATGGGTTGGCGATCAGCCCCGATGGACAATTTTTAATCACGGGCAGCGAAGATCGCACCGTCTGGGTCTGGCGTCTGGCCACCCGCGAGCGGCTGCGCAGCTTTCCTGAGGTGGGGTCGATGGTGCGGACCGTGGCGCTTAGCGGCAATGGGGAACTGGTTGCGGCGGCGGGCTCGGACGCCCAGATTCGGCTCTGGAACCTGAATGGGGGCAACCTGGTCAAAACCCTAACGGGCCATCTCAATGCGGTCCTCTCGGTGGCGCTGTCCCAGGATGGCCGATTTTTAGTCAGTGGGAGCAAGGATCGCACTATCAAGATTTGGAATCTGCGCACCGGGGAGCTGATGCGGACCATCGTCAAACATCTCGATGCCGTCAATGCCGTGGCCATCACCCCCGACAATCGCCTGATCATCACAGGCAGCAGCGACAAAACCGTGCGGATCTGGCGATTGATGACTGGGGATCTGCTGGCCACCCTGACGGAGCATACGGGGTCGGTGAATGCGATCGTCGTCAGCCCCAATCAGGCCTGGTTTGCCACGGGGGCCTCGGACGGTCGGGTGAAGATCTGGAAGCTAGGCACCAACCTCTACGGTTAGCGGTTGCCCAAATACAGATATAGATAGTAGGTCGCCATCGGAATGACGGTTGCCAGCACAACCAGCACAATCACCCAGGTGATCGCATTACTCTCCTTGGTTTCCTCCGGCGTGGCAAAGGTGCTTTCGGTGTTGACCGTCTCCTTCACCACGGGGGGGCCTGGGTCAGGTTGGCCCGAGAGGACTTGGGTGAGGCGATCGCTGGCATCCGCAAAGGCCTGGTTATAGCGATTGCCAGCTTTTAGGGGCACAGGGATGGTCTCCCCCACGATGCTGGCGGCGATGCTGTCCGTCAGGAGGGCCTTGGCTTCGGGACCGGAGACGATCGCGGTGTTGTCGGTTAGGCTGTCGATGGCCAGCAGCGTCTTATTGGCCTGGTCTTCGGCGGCGGGGAACCAGCGCTTGAACAGGTCTTGGGTGAAGCTTTCGATGGTCACTTCGTAGTCCAGGCGGCGAACGGAGGTGATGTAGACCTCTTGGTTGTGGTTTTTGGCCAAGTCGTCGAGTTGACTGGCAATCTGGGTCTCGCTGATCCGGCTGAGGATTTCGGACTGATCGAGAATTCGGCTTTCAGGGGCGGTTTCGGGCATCTCGTAGATGCTGGTGGCCCCTGCCGGGCCGAGCAGTAGCAGTTGGCTGCTGAGGATGACCCCGAGCAATGGCATCAGCCACCGAGTCAGGGAGGAGAGAGGAGGGAGGGACATAAATTCCAGAAATGATTCCAAGTAATAATCTTTTAAAAATACTACAATTCCGTTTGACGCGTTTTTAAGGACATTCCCCATGGCTCTAACGGTTGGCACTCAGGCCCCTGATTTCACGGTGAAAGATACCCATGGCAACACGGTCAAAATGGCTGATTATGCCAACAAAACCTTGGTGCTGTATTTCTATCCCAAGGATGACACCCCCGGCTGTACCAAGGAGGCCTGCAGCTTCCGCGATAACTATGATCAATACCTGAGCAAGGGCATTGCTGTGTTTGGGGTCAGCATGGATGACGAGGCTTCCCACCAGGCCTTTACTGATAAATTCAGCCTGCCCTTCCCCTTGCTTGCCGATACCGATGGGGCTATCACCAATGCCTTTGGGGTGGCGGGGGAGAAAAATGGCTTCCGCTATGCCCAGCGGGTGACCTTTGTGATTACGAATGGGACGATCGCCCAGGTCTTCGACACCATCAATACCGAAACCCATGCAACGGATGTGATGACGGCGATCGGTTAGGGGAAGAAAAAAGGTGGTGATATGGGCTGAGTTTTTGCTATATTACTTAAGCCCTTAAATCCTCGGGCACTTCTAGGGTAAGTTCTGGAAGTAAACCAAATGTTGGCGCGAAGTTTTGGATCTCGGTTCAGGCTTTAACTAACCAGTCAGTCACGCGGATGTGGCGGAATTGGTATACGCGCACGCTTGAGGTGCGTGTGGCTTTGCCTTGCGAGTTCGAGTCTCGCCATCCGCATATTGATCTAATTGAAAAACCCCCGATTTCCTAGGAAGTCGGGGGTTTTTGTCAGGCACAATCGCGCTTACTTGTTCTTAGCGTCTGCTTCTGGGTCTTCTTTCTTCATCTGCTCGATGTTGACTTCGCGGGCACGCTTGATCGTGGCCACACCAATGCCCACGGCCGCTGCCGCCCCTAGGATATAAACCGCCGTAAAGGCCCAGGGGAAATTGCCCGTGGCGATCGCAATCCAAACCAAATCATTCATGACGCTATACCTAACAACAAAATACTAAGGTGGTGGGGGCTCGGGTGCCGCCTCAGGGGGCGGCGGCTCAGGTTCGCGCGCCGC
>JAAUSA010000323.1 GCA_012031975.1 Alkalinema sp. RU_4_3
GTGGGGCGATGAATATTTGCCGACGAATCCTGATATTTTGCCGCATTGGGAAATTGGCGAGAAGCTGGGGATTTTGAAACTTTGAGCGATCGACAAAGGTAGCTCAGAGTCGGTTTGTGTCGTTGATTGGCGCTGGGGCGGCGTTGGAACGCGCCTTGATTCAGTTCATGCTGGACACCCAAATTGCGGCGGGCTATGTTGAGGTTTTGCCACCAATTCTAATTAACTCGGCTTCGATGACGGCGACGGGGCAGTTACCGAAGTTTTCGGAAGAAAGCTTTAGATGTGCCGAGGATGATCTGTGGCTGGCTCCTACAGCCGAGGTGCCTGTGACCAATCTGTATCGGGATGATGTGATCGATGGGGCGACTTTGCCGATCGAGCATTGTGCCTATACGCCATGTTTCCGGCGGGAGGCGGGGAGCTATGGTCGGGACACACGCGGATTGATTCGACTGCACCAGTTTAATAAAGTGGAATTGGTTAAGCTCGTTAAACCTGAAACGTCGGCGGATGAGCATCAGAAGTTGTTGCGCAATGCTGAGATGATTTTGGAGGGATTGAAGTTGCCTTATAAGACGATCGAGCTATGTACGGGTGACATTGGCTTTGGGGCGGCGCGCTGTTTTGATATTGAGGTGTGGTTACCGAGTGCGGGGACTTATCGGGAAATTTCGAGCTGTTCTAATTTTGGGGATTTCCAGGCACGAAGAGGGAATATCCGGTTTAAGGAGGCGGGGCAAAAGGGAACGCAGTTTGTCCATACGCTGAATGGGTCGGGTTTGGCTGTGGGTCGGACGATGGCGGCGGTGCTGGAGAATTACCAGACGCCGGAGGGTCAGGTGCGGGTGCCGGAGGTGTTGCAGCGTTATTTAGGACGGGAGATCTTGTAATCTCATTGGGATTGATTGTTGGGGGCATACATTGTGGGCGCGGGATGCGCGCCCGTTAGATTCAAGCAGGGTTTTCTTAGATGTTGGCCCTTCATCAATTCGCCAACAGAATCTTGGGGGATGAGGGGCGTTTCAGCAGGCTGTGCTCTTTTTCATCAACTCCCGTGATCTCCGAGGCATGAATTTTTAGCTGAATATAGGGATCATCTCCCCCATCATTCATATCGATCGCACAATCCTTACCTGTGAGCACAATAATCTCTCCCACTTGAATAAATCCCAAATCCTGGGCGATCGCCTGGAGCTGCTGAAGTTTTGCGGCTCTACCGGATCTCCCGTGGTCGTTCTCCACATCTAGTGTCCCGATCGATCGCGATATAATAGTCCCACAATCTCGAATAATCGTAGCTTATGAAACCGCTCCTTAACGGTCAGGGCCTGCCCCCATTCCCAGAAATCAAACCCGAACAAGTCGTCCCCGACATTACCGAACTGCTTCAAACCGCCAACGATCGCCTGACCCAGCTCGAAGCCAACATCCTCCCCACCTGGGCCGGACTGGTTGAAGCGGGCGATCGCCTCACCCAACCCCTCGCCTGGGCCTGGGGTATCATCGGACACCTAATGGGCGTCCAAAATAGTCCCGAACTGCGGGCCGCCCATGAAGAAATGCAGCCCCAGATCGTTCAGTTTTGGATGCGATTGGGACAGAGCACAGCTTTATATGAAGGCTATAAAGCCCTGAAAGCCAGCCCCGAATTTGCCAGCTTTGAAGGTGCCCAGAAACGGATTGTCGATGCGGCGATCCGCGATATGGAACTGTCTGGGGTCGGTTTAACAGGCGAGCCAAAAGAACGATTTAATCAAATCCAGATCGCCCTCGCCGAAATCGGTAACAAATTCTCTAACAATGTCCTCGACGCCACCAAAGCCTACAGCCTTACCCTAACCAAACCCGAAGAAATCGCCGGACTCCCCGAAAGTCTCCTCGGTCAAGCCGCCCAGGCCGCCCGGAACGCTGGCCATGAGAATGCAACCGCTACCGAAGGCCCCTGGGTGATCACCTCGATGGTCCCAGCTACTCACCCTTCATGCAGCACAGCCAGCGGCGAGACCTGCGCGAACAACTCTACAAAGCCTATGTCAGCCGCGCTGCGTCAGGGGACTATGACAACCTGGGGAATATCGATCGCATCCTCGAATTACGCCAGGAAATGTCCAACATCCTCGGCTTCGACAATTTCGCAGAACTCAGCCTGGCCAGCAAAATGGCCCCCAATGTCGCCGCCGTCGAGGGTCTGCTCGAATCCCTCCGCAGCGCCAGCTTTGAAGCCGCCAAACAGGATCTCGAAGACTTGCGCGCCTACGCCGTGGCTCAAAACGCCCCGGAAGCCAACGATCTCAAGCATTGGGATCTCGCCTACTGGTCCGAACGCCTACGGGAAGCCAAATTCGACTTTAACGCTGAAGAATTGCGGCCCTATTTCCCCCTAGAGCAGGTTCTATCGGGATTATTTAATCTGGCTCACAACCTGTTTGGTATTACGATCAGCGCTGCCGATGGACAGGCTCCCATCTGGCATCCCGATGTGTGTTATTTCCAAGTGGCGAATGAACAGGGGAGCGCGATCGCCTTCTTCTACCTGGACGCCTACAGTCGGCCCGCCGAAAAGCGTGGTGGGGCCTGGATGGACGATTGCATTGGTCGCTCCAAGATTGGCGGGGCGGTCCGCCTGCCCGTCGCCTACCTGACCTGTAACCAAACGCCTCCCGTCGATGGGAAACCCAGCCTGATGACCTTTGGTGAAGTCGAAACCCTGTTCCATGAATTTGGCCATGGGTTGCAGCATATGCTGACTGATGTCGATTATGTGGGAGCCTCAGGCATCAATAACGTCGAATGGGATGCCGTTGAGTTGCCCAGCCAATTTATGGAAAACTGGTGCTACCATCGCCCAACCCTGCTTAGTCTCGGCAAGCATTACGAAACAGGCGAACCCTTGCCCGAGCATTATTATCAAAAACTCCTGGCAGCGCGCACCTTTATGAGTGGCAGTGGAATGCTGCGTCAAATCCACTTTAGTGGTTTAGACAATCAGAACTGCACTAGCCATTACTAAGCCCCGGTGGTGCCGGAAACCGTGACCCGACGTACGCAATTCGCCTTGCCAAAACCAGCATGGTGATTCCCCCATTGCCGGAGGACAACTTCCTCTGCGCCTTTGGGCATATTTTCTCGGGGGGCTACGCGGCGGGCTACTACAGCTACAAATGGGCAGAAGTCTTGAGCGCCGATGCCTTTGCGGCCTTTGAAGATGCTGGGTTGGACGATCCGGATGCGATCGCCACCACAGGCAGACGCTTCCGC
This sequence comes from Alkalinema sp. RU_4_3, assembly GCA_012031975.1. Taxonomy (GTDB): domain Bacteria; phylum Cyanobacteriota; class Cyanobacteriia; order Leptolyngbyales; family Leptolyngbyaceae; genus JAAUSA01. Next base: position 3,262 of record JAAUSA010000323.1, read on the forward strand.
AATACCGTCCTATCCCTGGGCGGCAGCCAGCATCCAATGGAGGTGTTCACAGCCTTCCGGGGCAGGGAGCCCGATCCAGCGGCCTTGTTGCGTCACAATGGGTTGGTGGCGGCGGTGTAGGATCTCAAAACGGTGATCGCGTCATTAAGGCGCGATCGCCCCAATGCTACAGTCCCTTTTCCAACACCGTCTGAATCTCTAACGCAGCGGGATCATCGAGGCTGGACAGGCCAACACTGTGGTTGGTAATGGGGGCGTCACATAGGGCACTGGACCAGGGCGACTAGCCGTACAAATAATCGTCTCTGACTGCGACGACTTTTTATTTCCCCGGACAATGCCGACAATAGGCTTCAGCCGAGCCTGATCTTTTCCCTTAGGCCGCGCCTCGACAATGCCCACAGACTGAGGATTGCCTGGCGTAACTTTAACCGAATAATTATAATTAATGCTGTTGTTCAAATTAGAGGGTAGACCCAATTTTTCCACCGAATCTGTCAATTGACCCGTTTCTAGAAAATAAGCTTGCTCAGCTCGAAGGATGCTGCCCACATATTGTTTCGCCTCAGACTGCTTAGCCTTATTGGCCTGATTCAGAAAAGAGGGGAGGGCGATCGCCAGCAAGATACCACCGATCGGAATCAAGAGGGTCAGACAGCCACAGCCAATGCCTAGGCCAATAAAGAGCTTCATGCGGGAGCTCATGGGCAGGTTTTGGGGGGAGTTATTCATAGGTAATAGGTGTATAAGGCGATGTGCAACTTTGAAAGTTCCTGCCTTCCCCTAACTCATAAGCCACTTCTAGCGCTGCAAGGGATATGAATCACTCCTTAACCCCTATATTTAGTGATTTGTAATTATCTCAGGAGAAGA
>JAAUSA010000089.1 GCA_012031975.1 Alkalinema sp. RU_4_3
GCAACTGGTATGAGTTGCAGCGAAATCTATTCAATCCCCTGATTCGCGCCTTCATTCAAGACCATCTGGCGGAAATCGCCCAGGTCTGATCCAGGCTTTGAGACATTTGTCAATGCGTAAGTCCTATTTACTACCATCGGCAGAGGAACGGGCAGATCAGGAGAAGCTGCGGGCAAGTCGAGAAAATCTGCGAGCAAGTCGGGAGAAGCTACGGGCGGATCAGGAGACATTGCGGGCAGATCAGGAGACATTGCGGGCAGACGAGGAAACATTACGGGCTAATCAAGAGAAGCTACGGGCAGATGAGGAGGCTGAGCGATCGCAGCGGTTGGCCGCGAAACTTCGGGCAATGGGACTTGATCCGGATGCAATGTGAGCCAATAGTTATTATTCAACTGCAACGCAATTTTTATAGTGAAATTGGTTGCCGCCAATCCATTTGTTGATCACTAAACCTAACCTACGATCGCCAAATCTTTCATTGCTGGAATCGGATACCCCCGCCAGCGTAGCATCGACCAAGCATAGGCTTTTCGTAGCATCAGCCGATCGCAAATCGCCTGCAAGGCCATCAATTTCTCCTGTTCATCTGCCGTCAGACTCCCTGCCTGATTTTTCTCCAGCAACATGACATGCTCTAGATGTTCCTGCCGGACCCTGTTCCACCATTGGCGGCAAATTGCTCACCACGCTTTGAGCCACTAGAGCCTTGATCGGCTGTCTGGTCGCTTCAGCCCACCGAATCAGTTGATGGGAAATTGGCTCAGGGAGATCGATAGTAACTTGTTGGGTTGCCATAGAACGGTTCCTAGCGTTGAGAGACTCTATCATTATGGCATTTTCTATAATCGATCGGCCAGCGATCGGTTTGAGGTTGATGGTGGGGAAGTTGTTTGGGTTGCCGCCAATTTTGCCGCAGGTGAACAAGGCAATTCTATGCTGCATCCGTTAATCTCAAAGCTGTAGGAACCTCGCCAAAAAGATGCTTGAGGAAACTATTGCTAAGCTCCTGGTCCCAAGCCCGAATCCGAACCATCACACGCATCAGCGAGAACGTTAGCTCGATCGCATTAGACAATTCCTCCATACTCCGCCTACTATTCACCAAATCATCACTGTGGGTACGCTCCGTACGATGGTGCTGCACCAGGGAAAGCAGATTGCGAGTCGAACCCTTGACCTGGCCTCGATAGTTAGAACCAAAGGCCCAGCGGCTAAACCCCCAGAACTTGGCCAGGTGGTTGATTTCATCTTGGAGCGGTTGGGCGATCGCCTGCTGCAAAGCTCCGGTCGAATGGGCCACAAGCCAAATATAGACCTGATCGATCGCCAATCGATCGCACCCCAGGGCCGCATGTGAGGCGTGATAAATTGGGACGGCAGATCGCCTAGGCGATCGCTGAGGGTATCAATGCTCAAATAGGTATTAATCAAATGATTGATTCTGGCCCGCATTTGTAGATAGGTCGGGCTTTCGGGGCAATAACCCGCTAGGTCAATTACGACGCGATCGAGTTTAGCAACGGCACTATTGCGGTTAATCATGGAACTCCTTAAGTACAGAGAAGAAGGAAGAGAGAAGAAGGAAGAGAGAAGAGAGAAGAGAGAAGAAGGAAGAGGGATGGATCATAGACTATGGAAGACGTTATGCTCAGCTAAAAGTTTCTCTAGCTTGGCTTCATCCACTCGATTGATTAATCGCTTAGACTCCTCCATATCTCGAATCGTCTTAGATAGGCTGGCCGTGGACCCGACGGAAAACAGTAGACCCATCCCCATATAGCCCTTCATCCAGAGATTGCCTGGCATAAAGAGAAGGCCCGTCGAGGTGGCGCCGATCGACAGGATAAAGGATATCCAGGTTTGGGCAATCCAAGCACTAGTATGGGCGGCAGGTGCGTTGTAGATCTTCTTATTCATGGGAAACCTCATCGACTCAGTGGAATAATCCCATTCTGAACCATCGATCGGGTCAATACCAATGAGCAACAGCGACTCCCCGCAGGGCTCGGAAGTACTATGAAGTGCTATGAAGTGTGATCGGGTAAGCTAGGATTATCGAGATCACCATTTGGGCCAGCTATGGATGTCACAGAACTCAATAATTGGTTTCCTGCCAAATCGCGGCAGGCGATCGTCGCCCAGTTGGTCAAGCGCGTCGGGTTGACGGGGGTGAGGGCCGAGTATTTTGTGCGGTTGTGGGTTTATTTACTGGTGAAACAGGGCGATCGCACTCCCCTCAAACAGCTAGAACCCCTAAAGGCGCCAGTGGTCTGTAGTCTGTCCGAGGTGGCGGAACTGTTTTACCACGATCAGGATCGGGGCAGCGATCGCGCCGCCGGAATGATTTTGACTAAGCTCGTGGCCTTGGGATTAATTCAAAAGACCTTTGATGGCAATACGACCCAGATTGAGATTCTACCGATCCCAGAACTTTCAGCGGAGCCACCCACCCTGGCAGAGGTCCTGTCGATCGCTTTGATCCGCGCTGTGATGCGATCCCTGTCGCCAATCTCCTGGCCCAAAACTACAACTGGATGAATCGCAACCAGGAGGCGGTCCCCTACCGAATTATGCAGCTCCTACGCCAATGGAGTCAGCAATATAATGCGGGTATGCGGGTGCTGCGGCGTCTCGACAATGGCAATCCCGTGGGGTTTTTCCTGCTCTATCCGACGGCCAAGGTTTCGGAATCCAACTTCTTCACGTCTCCTGGCAAGGGAATGCATTTGAGCAGTATTAGGGCGATCGATCCCTTTGTCATGGCCGAGGTAGGAGACCCCGATTGCGCAGCGGTGTTTATTCGGAGCTGGATGATCGAGCCGTCCTATTGGAACCGCTATCTGCCCTTGTTTTTAAAGCATACACAATCAACCCTCGCCGAGATGCAGCAGGATTTTCCCAATCTTTGCGATGTGCATACATTAATTATTCACCCCATCTACGAGGAAATGACTGGTAAATTGGGGTTTCAAAAAACCATCCAGGATACGAAGCTGTCGGTCTACTGGATGTATATCGCGATCGATCGGTTTCTAACTGCTTCGCCCGGTTTGGATTAGAGCCATCATGCTCACTCCGTCAACCAAGCAGATAAATCATCAATGTTAGTAAAATTCAACAGGACTGACTGCAACTGCTCTAGTCGAGCGATCGATAGCTGATTGATTTGGGCCTGAATGCCCTCGGGAATATTGCCTAGCGATCGGCCTAGAAAGCCTAAAGTAACAGCTCTTTGGTGCTCAACGATTCTGGCTCGTTCGAGTTCAATTCCTCGTTCAATCCCTCGCTCGATCCCTCGCTCGATCCCTTGTTCAATCCCTTCTTCAATGCCTTCCTGACGGGCCGTATCTACGACATTATTCATGTCGCGATAGTATTTAAGACTATTTTGATAGGTTTCCTGTTCATTGGGATCGAAGTTGGCAATTTCAGCAGCATCAAATAGGTCATCAAAGACTCCTTCACGTAGCGTCAATGGGCGATCGCTCAGTTCTGCTAGGTGCTTGAGCAAATATAACCACTTGTCAAAATGGCTGGTTAATTGGTTTAGTGTCTTTGTGAATTTTGGCAGTTCGATGTAGATGAATTTGAGCTTATCGTAGAAGACCTGACATTCTTGGTCCTTGAGTTGGATAATGTGCAGGAGTTTATTCTCGTTTTTATGGTCATCAAAAATAAAGTCTAGGACACCGACGGTGTAGACAGCACTGAGTTGATAGTTCCATTCACCTTTGAGGGCCTGTTCTTGGATGGGGAAGGTGGCATAGTAGATGCTGCGGTCTTTGAAGAAGTTCTGCTTGGCCTTTTGGATTTCGACGATGAAGCGTTCACCGCTGATGGCTTGGCAGTAGATGTCGAAGATGGCTTTGCGATCGATCGGGGTGCTGCCGAGCTGTTCAGTGTTTCTAAAGGTTAGATCGGCAATTTGGTGGTGGGTGGGCAGGAGGGTGTTGAGAAAGTCGATCAGCAAGTTCTTGTTGGGTTCGGTGCCAAAAATACGTTTGAAGCCAAAGTCGGTCAAGAGACTAATGTATTTATCTTGGAGAGGATAGACCATGGCTGAGGATTAGCTTGGACGAGGTTGTCTATCTTGATTATAGGGATTGTTGCAAGGTTTTGACATGGAAGATTGCCTAGGGTCTTTTGTATTCCGCAGGCGATCGATAGAACGAACTGTTATAGCGCTTTCGATAATACAACATGGGAATCAGGCCAAGGGCGATCGATACCACGGTATACAACGCCACCGTCAAACCCAATTGGGGCAATTGCATCGCCGCTAAGATCAGCAAAAACACCGCCGAAGCCACGGGCCAAATGCCCTGGGTCACCAGGGTCTTCCGGCTTTTCCCCAGGGTGCGACGATAGTACCAAGCACAGGCCAACCCCGACAGACCGTAGTAAAACGCCACCATCACGCCGATCGCACTAATTAGACTTTCCATCAGTGCCCCAATGCTCTCGCTCGCACTGGACAACACCATCAATCCCAACCCCAACCCCGTCACCACCCAACCCGCTAGCCAAGGCGTCTTGAAACGGGGATGGATCTCTTCAAACTTGGCGTGAATTACGCGATCGCGCCCCATGGAAAACAGCAGCCGCACCGACTGGGTAATCTGAGTTTCCAGGGTGCCCACGGTGCTGAGCAGCGCCGCCAGCAGGGCAATCCTTCCCCAGGGAGCCGGCAGCACCGCATCCCCAAAGGCTGGTAATAATGCCGCCCCATTCTTCTCCACCATCTCCGCCGACAGGCCCATCTGCAAGCCCACCTGAACCAGCAAAAACAAGGCCACAATCCCGATCATCCCCATCAGACCGCTATTACCGGGCACATCCTTGGAATTTTGGGTCTCCTCCGCCACATTGGAAGACACATCCCAACCAAAATAGTAAAACACCGCGATCAGCATCCCCGCCATAAACGTGGAACCATTCCCAAAGGCAGTGGGGGAAAACCAGCTCCAGGAGAAGGGATTGACGGGATTAGCCGAAAATTTCACCAAGGCCCCAATCGACAATACAACTAGGGCGATCGCCTCAATGGCCGTTCTAATCCGCTGCACCTGGGCAGTCAATTTGACACCGAGAAATGTCATAATCGCCACCCCCACAAACCAAATCGCCGCGATCAGCGTGGCCCAGGCCACATTCTCTTGGTAGGCAGGGGCAATCAGCGAGAGCGTCATCACCCCCACGGGCAAGGAAGCCGCCACGATAAAGGCGGTGCTCAACACCAAAAAGGTCCAGGCGCAGAGAAACCCGAGATAGGGATTGATCGATCTCCCCACCCAGGCATAGGCAGCTCCGGCATCGGTGCGCCAGCGATTCAGGTGTTTGAAGGCAAAGGCGATCCCGAACATGGGAATTGCCCCCAGCAAAATCGCCGCCGGAGCGGCCAAGCCCACGGCGGCCATCAGGGTGGCCGTGGTGGCATTTAGGGTGTAGGAAGGGGCGGTCCCGGAGATCGCAAGGGCGATCGTATCGAACAGGGATAGGGCATTGGCCTGGAGGCTGGTCGTCGGAATTCGCTTGATTTGAACAGGGTTGGACATCTTCAGTAACCTTGCCTTAACCTTACGGGAATCTGGACGAAAACTGGAGCTCAGTACCATTCTCCAAGAAATCCTAATCAGTTATGTCGCACAAGCTACAATAACCAAAGATCACGCCCTAAATGCAATAGACCGCCAGCGGTGCAAACCCGTTAAAGCCCACGGAAGAATAGGTGCTGGTGTAGGCCCCTGTGCTGAGGATTTGCACCTGATCGCCCGGTTGCAAATTCAATGGCAGCCGATAGTCTGACTGATCGTATAGGATATCCGCACTATCGCAAGTCGGCCCCGCAAGTATGACGGGACCATAGCCCTGACCATCCCAAGGGGTGCGGATGCGATACTTGATCGCCTCATCCATGGTTTCGACAAGGCCGCTAAATTTACCAATGTCTAGGAAGACCCAACGGCGATCTTCTGTGTAGGATTTCTGGGAGATCAGCACGACTTCCGTATTGATCACACCCGCATCCGCGACGAGGGATCGACCAGGTTCCAACATCGTAATCGGTTGGGAATCCCCAAAATGCCGATCGAGGGAAGCCTGAATCGCTTCTGCATAGCTGGTCACCGCAGGTACAGCACTGCGATATTGGCCAGGGAAGCCACCCCCCATGTTGACCATTTGAAGCTCGATCCCTGCGGCGAGTAGTTCTTGAAACAACTGCGCTGTGGAGCCAATCGCCCTATCCCACTGGCTCACATCCATCTGCTGCGATCCCACATGGAAGGAAATCCCGTAGGGCTGTAATCCCATATTCAGGCTGCAAATCAACAGGTCCTTGGCCATCTCGATTTCGCAGCCAAACTTGCGGGACAGCGGCCATTCTGCCCCAGAGCATTCCATCAACAGACGACAGTAAACCTGCGCCCCAGGGGCAAAGCGCGATAGTTTTTCCAGTTCTTGGAGACTGTCAAAGGCAAACAAACGGATGCCTAATTCGTAGGCGATCGCGATATCCTTGGCCTTTTTAATCGTGTTGCCAAAGGATATTTGGTGGGGTTTTGCCCCGGACTCCAGGCAGGCTTGAATTTCGGGAATGCTGGCGGCGTCAAAGCGCGCATCTAGGCTCACCAATAGGTTTAGGAGCTGTTGGGCGGGATTGGCTTTGACGGCGTAGTAAATATGGGACTGGGGAAAGGCCGATCGCAGGGCCTGAAAATTCCGGCCTACTTCTTCGAGATCCATGACCAAACAGGGGGTTGGCAACCTGTGATTCGCAAGGTAATCAAAGATTTTCTGGTGGGACTGTTGAACTAAATCGATCGTGGGCATGGGCTTTCAGGAAGTTCTTAGGATAGGTGTATGAATTATTTCTAAAGATTTTCTCTATTGTTCCCATTTTAATTTGTAAGCATCGTTACAAACTAAGCCTGATCACTCAATTAACCCAGGCATATGTAGAAAACTATCTGCAACAGATGACATATACTCGGCATGACTGGAAAATGGACTTTTACTCGATGTTCAAGTTTTTCCTTGTCAATTGGCTGGCTTCGTTGCCAACCCGCCCGCAATTCCATTCGCGGGCGGGGCAATAGCGCAGTGATTGATTGGATCTGAGCCTTGAGTTCCGAGGCTAACCCAGAAACATTGGGTTGCAGGCTTCCAATCTAAAAACTTGAACATCGAGTTTTAGACAATTCCGCTCAACTGTCGTAAGATAAACCTATCCAGCCTCCATCTAAGGAGGTCAGCTAGTCATGATTCGGATCGACTTTACGGCTGAAATGATTGCGGAACTAAACTATAAGCGATATCACCATCCCCATCCTCGGGTGCAGCACAAGATGGAGGTTTTATACCTAAAAAGCCAAGGACTGACGCATCAGGAGATTCGGGGGATCTGAAAGATCTCGAAAGCAACGTTGGTAAGCTATTGCAGAACGTACGTTGCAGGATTACTGGAATAAAGCAACACAACCCCTGGCAAAATGCTGAAATTGAAGAGAATCAGATCAGTCGATCGCAATCGCGCTCGATCGCACTGACTAAACCGTCTAGTGTAAATTCTGCCGCCTCCAGATCCACCCGCCCGATCAACTCCTGACAGACCTTAGAAGTCTGAGGCCCGATCGAACAAATTTTTACAGCTTCTAACAACTGTTGCCAATCGTCCCCGACTGCCGCTTCAACCAAACGACAAAAATGCCGCACGGTTTTCCCACTGGTAAAGGTCACCCTGGTAATTTGTTGTTTTTGCAGCGCCGCTAAGGCCACGGGATCGATCGCCGCCGGACAGCCCGATTGATAGGCAGCCACTTCGACAATCTCCCCACCCAAGGCCGTAAACCCCTGAACCAAGACTTCCCGCCCACCACTCTCCACCCGAGGAAACAGGAGTTTTAACCCCGCCACGGGCTCCGGGAAATGCTCGACCAACGCATCGGCAACAAATTCAGGCGGCGTAAAATCTGGAATGAAACCGCGATCGCCCAGCCATTGTGCTGTTTTATCGCCCACCACAGCGATCTTTACCGTTGGGATATCTTGTAAATTCTTACCCAAAACAGCTAATCGATCGAAAAAAAATGTCACTGCATTCGCTGAAGTTAATATCAACCAATCAAAGGTTTCTAATTCTGTAATGGCGAGATCAAAGGCCTCCCAACTTGATGGCGGCAATATTTCCAAGGTTGGCATTTCGACCACAGTCGCGCCGTGGCTCTCCAGCAGCTTGGTAAATTCGCTGGCCTGCTGATTCGATCGCGTCACTAAAATCGTCTGGTTAGAAAGAGCCATATTAAAAACAAACTAAACTTCCTCAATCTTACGCCGACTGCGCACAAAACGCCCGCAACCCCACCACTTCCCCCATCACAATCACACAGGGCGACAGACTCTCCTGCTGCACCTGGTCCCAAATCGTCTCAATCGTTCCGGTCCAAACCTGCTGCTCCGGTCGCCCAGCCATCCGAATAATCGCGATCGGCGTGGCCATACGTTTACCATGGCGCTCTAGCTGCCTAAGAATGTCAAACAGCGATCGCCCGCCCATCAAGATCACCAGGGTATCTATGGCTACCAAGGCCTCCCAATCCAGCTCATCGGGGGCATGGCCGCTGACCACCGCAAAGGCCCGACTCAGCACCAAATCCGTCAAGGGGATCCCCGCAAACAGCGGTGCCGCTAGGGCGGAGGAAACCCCCGGTACCACTTGATAGTCACAGCCTGCGGCCCGCAGGGCCTGAATTTCCGAGGTGGTACGGCCAAAATAAACGGGATCGCCGCACTTGAGCCGCACCACCTGTGCCCCCGTCTGGGCCTGCTCTACCAATAGCGCATCAATTTCCGGCTGCTTCAGACTGGGCTGCCCGCCCCGTTTGCCCACATCGAAGCATTTTGCAGATGGGGGGGCGATCGCCAACAATTCCCCATCCACCAGGGCATCATAGACCACCACCTCCGCCGTACTCAGCAATTGATGGGCCTGGAGGGTTAACTGCCCTAGGGTTCCACAGCCGGAACCGACTAAATAGACCTTGCCCTTTGAGTCTTGAGTCATCTGGCCCGCCTCCAAAGCGCGATCGAACCCCTGAATTCCTAGCACTATGCTACCCTGAAAGCGAGATCTCCTCCATGGCCCCTATGATCCGCCCCCTCCTCGAAATCCCCGAACCTAACACCCCAAAGGAAGCCATAGCCATACAGCAATCCCTCCGTTCAAAGGTGATTTTGCGGGACCAGTTTGAACCGATCACCTATATGGCAGGGGTGGATGTGGGGTTTGAGGACGAGCGGCAGACGGCGAGGGCTGCGGTGGTGGTGATGGAGTTTCCCTCGCTGAAGGTGGTGGAGTCCCATATTGCCCGGCGACCTGTGACATTTCCTTACATTCCAGGGTTGCTCGCCTTCCGGGAGGTGCCCGTGGTGCTCGATGCCCTGGCAAAGGTTAATACTCATGTCGATATGTTGCTATGCGATGGCAATGGCTACATTCACCCCCGGCGTTGTGGTATTGCCTGTCATTTAGGGGTGGTGACGGGATTGCCTGCGATCGGGGTGGCTAAGAATTATTTCCTGGGCGACCATGATGCCCTCGGGGAAGTAAAAGGAGATTGGCAGCCCATCTATCACCATGACGAGCGGATTGGAGCCGTATTGCGCAGCCGCACCAAGGTCAAACCCCTCTACATCTCCTCGGGCCACCGCATTAGTCTAGAAACCGCGATCGCTACGTCATGGCCTGCGTCACCCAATATCGTCTGCCCGAAACCACTCGCCTGAGCGATCAGCTCTCCAAACAAAATGGCAAGCTCTAATATCATCACTGTCCCCATTACCTCAGCTCAAGTGACGGCAATCATCCTGGCGGGCGGCCAGAGCAAGCGAATGGGACGGGACAAGGCCCTTATCGAAGTCGATGGCGTTCCATTGCTCAGCCGTGTCTATGCCGTTGCTGAGAGTGTTTGCGATCGCGTACTCATTGTGACGGATAAATCGAGTCAATATCGATCGCTCAGCCTTAGCCGCAATGTCCATAAGGAATTGAGCCAGCGGATTAATAAAACCATCGATAAGTGTAAATTTGTTAAAGACGACTTTTCCGAGGGGCCATTGGTGGGGTTTGTGCAGGGATTATTCGATGTGAAGACGGCTTGGGTGCTGCTGCTCGCCTGTGATTTACCTTGGCTCGATACGGATACGGTCGAGTCCTGGCTCGCACAGTTGGACCGTCTGCCGAAGGGGACGATCGCCTGTTTGCCTCGGGGCGAAAAGGGTTGGGAACCCCTCTGCGGTTTCTATCGCGCGAGCTGTCTAGCAAGTCTGGAGGATTTTAGTTTGGCGGGGGGGCGATCGTTCCAGGACTGGCTGGCCGAGGAATCGGTGGTGGAATTGACGGGATGTAGTACGGACGTCTTGTTTAATTGCAACACCCCGGAGGACTTGAATCATGTCAAGGATTCTGGACCTTCTCCCAAACGCCTACCCGATGGATGAAAAAGGGGCTATACTACAGGTATTACACCTCTACCTTGGTATCCAAAGGAGGAACCATGCCTATCAATACATTACCCAAGACCGCGACCACCGACATGGAGGTCACCAGCATCAGACTCGAACGGGAACTCAAGGACAGACTCAAAGCCGTCTCCGGCAACCAGGGCTACCAGGCCTTAGTGCGCGACATTCTTTGGAACTACGTCAACCAAAAATCGAGCGACGCTTCACAGCTCGACCTCTCGGACCTCCGGGCAAAGATCACCGCCACAGCCCAGCAGGACGAACGCTGCGCCCTCACAGGTCAACGGATACGCACAGGAGAAGCCATGATACTCGGCCTCCTCGGCAACGGCAATTTGGTACCACTTTCTTCAGCCGCCCTCAGTTAGAGGCCTATAACGCGATCGCCCTAAGTTACCTAAAAAACTAGTGCGATCGCGATCAAAGTTTGGTACTATGTGAATATCTGCGGGCATGGCGGAATGGTAGACGCGCTAGATTTAGGTTCTAGTTTTTTCGGAAGTGAAGGTTCAAGTCCTTTTGCCCGCATCCCAAACATTTCAAACCTCTGGTAGGGGCGCTTATCCCGCACCCCTGTCTTTGCGCCCCACCCTCAAATCCCCAATCGCCCCCGCAACGCATCCATCATCGTCCCCACAGGCACAGCCTCAACCCCCGTCCAAATCCGCAACGCCGCCGCCCCCTGCTGCACCAACATCTCCAACCCATCGATCGCCATCGCCCCCCTTCCCGCCGCCTGCCGCAAAAACACCGTCGGCCTCGGCACATAGATCAAGTCATAGGCGATCGCCCCCCCCTGAATCAACCCAGCCTGCTCATTACTTAGAGGTGAAACCTCAGCCTTGGGATACATGCCGATCGGCGTCGTATTAACAATCAGAGTTGCCGTAGGAAGCAGGGAGTCGATCGCCCCCCAATCATGCACAGTCAGGTTAGGCATTTCCCAGCTTGCCAAGAAGGTTTGCAGTTTCGTCCCATCTCGCCCAACCACCTGAATCTTCCCGCAACCTAGTTCCCCACAAGCCGCAACCACAGCCCTTGCGGCACCGCCAGCACCCAAACAGAGCACTTCGGTATTTTGCCAATCGCGATCGAGTCGTTTTAACGGTGCGATAAACCCCGCTACATCGGTGTTGGTGCCATGCCATTGGTTGCCATCACGCCATACTGTGTTCACGGCCCCAACGGATTGGGCAAGGGGTGAAACTTCTGCTAGCTCGGCCATGATGCCCTGCTTGTGGGGAATGGTGATGTTAAACCCCTGGAGATCGAAGGCGGCGAATCCGGCGATCGCGCGTTTTAATTGTTCGGCTTTGATCGGAAATGCGAGGTACACATAATCCAACCCCATTTCTGCTAGGGCGGCGTTGTGCATGACCGGGGAGAGGGAGTGGGAGATTGGATCGCCGATCACGCCGAGGAGTTTTGTGGTGCCTGTGATGAGGTGGGGCATGACTTAGGAGGGTTCGGTTTTGGAATCAAATGTTTCTTCTAATTCAGCAGCCACCGTTTCGACCTCATCTGAAACCGCTGTTTCCGCCTCAGCCTCAGCCACCACTTCCTCCACAACCGCCTCCGGATCGGGCTCCCCAATCAACGATTCATCCAAAACAATCTCCGGTAACTCCTCAGCACCCGGCTCACTTTCCTTAACGGTGAAAAACTCTGGATTAATCCGACGAATCGGCAGATTGGCCATCAGCACGGTCATGCGATCGCTACTGTCCAGCGAAATCTCCATGGCATCACTATCAAGTTCCACATATTTCGAAACCACCGCCAGAATTTCCAACCGCATCGCTTCGAGGGTTTCTGGCGCAATGGCGGCGCGATCGTGGGCCAGCACAAGCTTGAGGCGATTTTTGACTTCGCTGCGGCTGTTGCGATCGTTTAGACCTGGGAAAAACGTTCTAGAATATCAATGAGCATCGCGGTTCACTAGAAATGATTGATAGAACTTAGCCCCCAATGGGTTTTGTCAGGAGGTTTTTGATTTTGGTGAAAAAGCCTCGTTTGACGCTCAAATCCATGAAGGGTACCTTTTCCCCCTCGATGCGCCGGGAGATATTTTCAAAGGCACTGCCCGCTAAACTCGGGGTCCCAGCAATCACCAGGGGTTCGCCTCGGTTGGTGGAAATAATCACCCGCTCATCGTCAGGCACCACACCAATCAGGGGAATGGCCAGAATTTCCTGCACATCCTCCACGGACATCATGTCGTCGGATTCCACCATCTTCGGACGCAGGCGATTGACGATCAGACCCACCTTCTTGATGTTGTTGGCCTCCAGTAGACCGATGACACGATCGGCATCCCGCACCGCCGCGATCTCAGGCGTCGTCACAATGATCGCCTCACTCGCCGCACTGATCGCATTCTGAAACCCCATCTCGATCCCAGCCGGGGAGTCCACCAAGACAAAGTCGTAAACCTTGGCGATCGCAAAATCAATTGCCGCATCTGGGCTGGGTTCACGGCGTCCTTAGTCCGGTTCTGGGCCGCAGGCAGGAGCACCAAATTCGGGCGACGTTTGTCCTTGACCAGGGCCTGCTCTAGGCGACATTCCCCCGCTAGGACCTCGACCGCCGTATAGACAATCCGATTTTCCAGACCCAAGAGCAGGTCCAAATTTCTCAACCCAAAATCCGCATCCACCACCGCCACACGCTTATTGCGCTGCGCCAGGGCCATGCCAAGGTTGGCCGTTGTGGTACTTTTGCCCACGCCACCTTTACCGGAGGTGACAACAATTACTCGTCCCATGCTTGAAGTTCCAGCCGCCTAGGGTCATTACAAGGAAAGCCGCTAACAATATACGCGAATCTGTCAGCTTGGTTTTAGGAGATTTTCTAAGGATCGCCCAGACCAAGCCAAAACCCCTGCTACGATTACCTTGCTCAAGTTTGACATCCCTACAACATGCCAAAACCCCTTCCCCCAGAGTTCCCCCCAGATTTCCTCTGGGGCGTCGCCACCTCGGCCTACCAGATCGAAGGCGCTGCTGCCGTTGATGGCCGCAAACCCAGCGTCTGGGACACCTTCAGCCAGAAGTGGGGCCGCACCAAGGACGGCAAAACCGGAGCGGTGGCCTGCGATCACTACCATCGCTTTGAGGAAGATATCCAGCTCATGGTGGCCCTTGGCGTCAAGCAATACCGCTTCAGCATCGCCTGGCCCCGCGTTATCCCTGACGGACGCGGGCAGGTAAACGCCGCTGGGATTGACTTCTACAGCAGACTCGTCGATCGCCTCCTCGCCAACAACATTGACCCCGTCCCCACCCTCTACCACTGGGACAGCCCCCAGGCCCTAGAAGATCGCTATGGTTCCTGGCAGAGCCGCGAAATGGCCCAGGACTTTGCCGACTATGCCAGCGTCGTGGTTTCCGCCCTGGGCGATCGGATCGATCGCTGGATCACCCTCAACGAGATCACCTGCTTCACCCACCTCAGCTACGACCCAGGGCAAACCCCCGAGCACGCCCCCGGCAAGCGCGTCAAAACCAAGCAGGAAGTCTGGCAGACCGTCCACCATGCCCTGCTGGCCCACGGCCTCGGCGTCCAAGCCATACGCGCCGCCAGCCCCAAACCCTGCAAAGTCGGCCTCGTAGACAACTTCGGCGTCACCGTCCCCCTGACGGAAACCCCTGAGGACATTGCCGCCGCCCAGGCCGCCTTCCCCTACCACTGCGGCAACGGTGGGATCATTTACCCCGCGATCGCAGGCCGCTACCATCCGGGCCTCCTCACCGAGCTGGGAGCCAATGCACCAGCGATCGCCCAAGGCGACGAAGCGATCATCCACCAACCCCTAGACTTCCTCGGCCTAAACATCTACACAGGCTGCTACATCCGCGCCGCCGACAACGACAAGGGCTGCGACTGGCTGCGGTTTCCCCCCGGCTATCCGCGCCTGGACATGCCCTGGCTCCACCTGGTCCCCGAAAGCCTCTACTGGGGCATCCGCCACGTCAGCGAAACCCTGGGACGCCCAGATCTACCCCTCTTCATCACCGAAAACGGCTGCGCGGCCCAGGACGAGCGGACGCCCCAGGGGGAGATCATCGACAGCGATCGCATCCTCTACCTCCGACAGTATCTACAAGGCGTCGCCAGGGCCGCCCGTGAGGGCTATCCCATTTCCGGCTACTACCTCTGGAGCCTGCTGGACAACTTCGAATGGTCCTGGGGCTACAGCAAACGCTTCGGCATCATCTTCGTGGATTACAAAACCCAGGCGCGGATACAAAAGGCTAGCTATCATTGGTATGCCGCCTGTATCAAAGCAGGCAGGGTACTATAGAAATAATCCCTTAGCCTTTTTCACCATGATTCGAGTCAGACCCTTTCCTTGGATTTCGCTGCTGCTGCTAATGGGCTGCTACGCTATTGTGGCCCATGTGATGGCCACCTATGAGTCACAACTGGTCTGGCTGTATGGAGGGTTGGGGGGATTGGCGATCGCGCTAATCTATATGCATCCGCTGACGGATATGCGGATTTTTCTGACAAGGTGGTTTTCGTCAGATACGGTGGCCTTTTGTATGTTGATTGGACTGGCGGGCTTTGCTTCGATTTTGCTGCACTGGTTTAAGGCGTTTATGCCCGCGATGTTGGTGTTGGCGGCGGAGGGGCTGGCGCGGCTGGATTTGCAGGCGGCGGGCTATAGCGATCTCCAGTCCTTTGGTATTTTGATGGGGACGACGGTGTTGGGGCTGTCGGTGGGTTGGGGGCTGTTGACGTTGCTTTAGGTTTGGGCTGGGCGATCGCCAACCCAAACCGCTCAGGCCTAGCGTTGGTAGTAGGCCCGAGCATCGGCGTTGGTACGCTCTTTCAGGAATTTCACCATCTCTTCTGCGCCTTGGCGCTTAGACCAGGGGCCGATGGCGTAGTGGCGACCGAAGGGCTGGGTACGGAACTGGATCTGGTCACCGTTGATTCCGGCACTGATGATCTTGTTGAGCATTTCGCGCTCGGTTTCGGGCTGGCTTGGGACAATAGCATAGTAGCCCCGACCGATGGCAGAAGGTGGGGTGACCACAGGGCCACCGCCTGGCTGCTGGGGGCCACCGAGCAGAATTGACTGATAGCCGTTGCGCGCCAGTAGCGCCATCTGCTGGCGCGCAGCATATTCCGTGGCAAAGGCACCCGTCTGGATCAGCACTCGATTCCCCGAAAACATCTGGAAGAAGGCCTTCGGTTCTGTGCGCCGGACCTGCTGTAGGACCAGGGGATCGCTACTATCGATCACCACGCGATAGACCAGGTTGCTCGGATTGGTGCTGTAGGGCTGACTGTAGGGCTGGGTCTGGCCCGTTTGAGTCGGGAAGGCGAGATCTGTGATGGAGGGTTGGGGGGTCTGGGCGATGGCGCCTTGAGCCAGCAGAAGGCTGAAGGTGATGATGGAAAAGGTCGATCGAATCATGGAAGCTACCGTAGGATGCAGAGAACTGCGTGAGAGTTGAGCATTAACACAGAGCAAGGAGGGCAAAACTTGCGGCCAGTCTAGCACAGGGGTTTTGGTTTGATGCAGTTATTCTGGGCGGGCGGGCCTGTCAGTCGTCCCACCTTTGGGCTAACCTAGAGGGAAGGCGGCTCGTTACAAGCCTTGAGTAAAGACTATGACTACTACCACTACTACTGCGCCTCAAGTCACTCAAACCCCAGCACCTATCCGTGTGGCTGTGGGGATGTCGGGCGGCGTGGACAGTTCGACGGTGGCGGCGATGCTCCAGGACCAGGGCTATGCCATGGAGGGGGTGACGCTCTGGCTGATGAAGGGGAAGGGGCAATGCTGTTCTGAGGGCATGGTGGATGCCATGAAGCAGTGCGAGGAGATGGGGGTACCCCACCATGTGGTGGACAGCCGCGAGAGTTTTGAGCGCAATATTATTGACTATTTGGTGGAGGGCTACCAGGCGGGGATTACGCCGCTGCCTTGTTCGAATTGTAATACGGCGGTGAAGTTTGGGCCGATGCTGGACTATGCGATGGGTCTGGGGATCAACTATATTGCGACGGGGCATTATGCGCGGGTGCGGTTTGATCCAGAGTCGGGGCGGCACCAGTTGCTGAGGGCGATCGATCGCAATAAGGATCAGACTTACTTTCTCTACGATCTAGACCAGCGGGTGTTGGGTCATGTGTTGTTTCCTTTAGGTGAAACTTGCAAGACGGAGACGCGGAAAATAGCGACGGATTTTGGGCTGGCGACGGCGGATAAGCCGGAGAGTCAGGATCTCTGTCTGGTGGAGGCGAATGGGTCGATGCGGGCTTTTTTGGAGAAGTATATTACGCCGATGGCTGGGGATATTGTGGACCAGTCGGGCCGCGTGATGGGCCAGCATGACGGCATTCATAATTACACGATTGGACAGCGCAAGGGTTTGGGAATTGCCCATAGTGAACCCCTGTATGTGGTGGCCCTCGATGCGGTGATGAATCGGGTGATCGTGGGTCCCCGTGAGGCGTTACTATCGCCGGAGTTTACAGTCAGCCGGGTGAATTGGGTGTCAGTGGGGGAGATCGCTGAACCGATTCATGCCGAGGTGCAGATTCGCTATCGATCGGCGGCGGTCAGGGCGATCGTTGAGCCCTTGGCGGGCGATCGCGTCCGCATCACCTTTGACGAACCCCAGCCGAGTGTGACGCCGGGGCAGGCGGCGGTCTGGTATGACGGTGAGGTTTTGTTGGGGGGCGGGATTATTGATCGCTTGGCGCTATGAAAAAGCGTGTTACTTTGACGTTTCCGAAGCGATCGAGTCAGATGCCTGTGACCTATCGTCTGGCGAAGGATTTCAATGTGGCGGCGAATATTATTCGTGCCCAGGTGGCTCCAAATCAGGTGGGGAAATTGGTGGTGGAGTTGTCGGGGGATATTGATGAGTTAGATGCGTCAATTGATTGGATGCGATCGCAGGATATTGGGGTGTCGTTTACGAGCCGGGAGATTGTGATTGATGAGGATTCCTGTGTGCATTGTGGCTTATGTACAGGGGTCTGTCCGACGGAGGCGTTGACGCTTGATCCGGTGAGTTTTAAGTTGGTGTTTGGGCGATCGAAATGTGTGGTTTGTGAGCAATGTATTCCGACTTGTCCGGTGCTGGCGATCTCGACGAATTTGTAGCTGATCTTGAATCTGCTTGATTTGCGATCGGTGACTCAAGCGATCGCCTAGAAGTTCATTGCGGTGCTGCGGGTGGCCCAGTAGAAAATAGTTTGTTTCCTACTGAGTAGATTAGGTGATTCCCTGAATCGAAGTGAGGATAGCTTGGGTTGTGGGTGACATGGGACAATTCTGATTGAATCTTGGGTCTATTCTAGCGCATTGCTCGATCGAGCCACCTCTCTCCCTAGATAGATCTGGTTTACTGTTTTGGCCAATTCTCGCGATCGCTAGATAACGTTGGGTGTCTAGTCTCTGTGTTGGGTTGCAGAACAGTTGAGCGAGAGGTTGGCACAGATACAGGCCAAGTCATTTTAAGAGCGATTTCGGCTTTTTGATTTCTCGCCCCTCGTCTCTCACCTCGCGTTTCGGCCATGCGTTCCCACGTACTTACGTATTGCATCTGTCTTGCCTCCTCAAAAGTCTTTAACTCTGTTCTACCTGAGGTTGAATTGCTTGAACTTGTTCAATGGTTAGACCAGTGACTTGAGCGATCGTCTCCAGAGATATATTTATTCGCAGCATATTAAGGGCGATTTCAGCTTTCTGATTTTTTGCCCCTCGCTCCTCACCGCGCTCTTCACCTCGCGTTTCGGCCATGCGTTCCCAGGTACTTACATACTGCATCTGTCTTGCCTCCTCAAAAGTCTTTAACTCTGTCTGGAACTGTATTTCCCACTCCTCGGGCAGATTCATCATCCAGTCCAGGAATGCGTTTATTGATAGTATAACCTGGTCGCCATATCCTTGGTCATACAGCATCGTCGTCAGTCGGAATCGCCAGGTCTTCCTTGCTTCTGGCTGATTGTGAGTCTCCTTGGTCTTGAGCTGGGCCATCACGACGACGGCGAATGGGTTCCGGCTTGCTTCTAGGGCTGCCCAGTCCGAGGCAAAGTCTAGGAGCTACCCCTGTTAAGGTGACCGCATGTACTATTTTGGTTTGAGTAGGCGAGCTGTTGCGACATGGGGATGATTTGGATCGAAGTTCTTTTTCGCCTTCGCCTTCTTCGGGCCTCGTTTCGACTTACGA
>JAAUSA010000324.1 GCA_012031975.1 Alkalinema sp. RU_4_3
AGTTCGACAACCGCCGGAGCTCTTCGCCTAACGCCTGCTGCGACGTTCCAAAAGGGCACAGCCTTCTACAAAACCGGCTTCGACGTCACGGCCAATACTTCCTTTAAAAGCCAATTCCAATTCCGGTTGACGGGCGGCCAGGGCAGCGGTGGGGCCGATGGTTTGACGTTTATTTTGCAGAATTCGGCGGCAGGGGCGGCGGCGATCGGCGAAGTCGGGGGCGGCATGGCCTATGGTGGGATTGGTCAGAGTGTGGCGATCGAATTCGACACCTACAACAATGGCCCCGAACTCAACGGCAACCATGTCTCTGTCCTGACCAATGGCAATACGGTTTCACCTGCGGCATCGAGTAAGAATGCCCCGGTCGATCTCAACGGCGGTCAGATTGTCTATGCCTGGGTGGACTACAGCGCCACGACCAAGACAATTGAGGTCTATCTTTCCAACACAGCCACTAAAGGCCCTCTGCTACTATCTCAAACCTTAGATTTGGCGGCCACGGTCGGCAATAAGTTCTATGCGGGGTTTGGCGCCGGAACGGGGGGCTTGTTTAACAACCAGGATATTATTAGCTGGAATCTCTTCACTGCTGAAGATGGGATCGGCGGCACAGGCAATGGTACAGGTGGCACGGGCGGCACGGGCGGTACAGGTGGTACGGGCGGTACAGGTGGCACGGGCGGCGGCACACCTCCCACCCCAGGGACTGGCACGGGTTTAAAAGGGGAATACTTCAACAACCTTACCTTGACTGGCACCGCCGCAACGACCCGCACCGATGCCACGGTGAACTTTGATTGGGCCGCTGGGGCTCCGACGGGTGCCCTCGCCGCTGTGGACAACTTCTCCGTGCGCTGGAGCGGCCAGGTGCTAGCCCAGTACAACGAGACCTATACCTTCTACACCAGCACCGACGATGGCGTCCGGCTGTGGGTGAACGAGCAATTGGTGGTCAATTCCTTTGTCGATCAGGCCCAGACGGAAAAGGCGGGATCGATCGCCCTAGAAGCTGGCAAAAGGTACAACATCAAAATGGAGTACTACGAAAAGGGCGGCCAAGCCGTTTCGAAGCTGTCCTGGCAGAGTGCGAGCCAAGCCAAGCAGATCATTCCGCAGGCGCAGTTGTTCAATGACTATGTGGCGCCTCCACCTCCGCCCCCCGCACCCAATCAGGGCAACGGCGTCGGACTGAAGGCGGAATACTTTGACAACATCAACTTCACCGGGCTGACCGCCACCCGCACCGATGCCACCGTCAACTTCGACTGGGGCCGCAATGCCCCCACGGGTGCCAACCTGACCTCACCTGACACCTTCTCCGTACGTTGGAGCGGCCAGCTCCTCGCCCGCTACGACGAAGAATACACCTTCTACACCAGCACCGATGACGGGGTGAAACTCTGGGTGAATGACCAATTGGTGGTGGACTCCTTTGTCGATCAGGCCATCACTGAAAAAACCGGGAAAATCACCCTGCGCGGCGGCCAGAAATACAGCATCCGCATGGACTATTTTGACAATGGCTATGATGCCGCCGCTACCCTCGCCTGGTCGAGTACCAGCCAGGGCAAGCAAATCATTCCCCAATCCCAGTTGTTTGACTCCAGTCGCCCAGAAATCGTTTTGACCACCAATGGCCTCACGGTGCGGGAAGATGCGGGGAATGCGATCGTTGAACTCAGACGAAACGGTGACACCAGCGGCACGGCCACCATCGAAGTAAACCTGACGGGCGTCTCAGCCACCGCCGTTAGCGACTACACCGTACCCAACCCCAACCGAGTCACCTTTGCGCCGGGGGATATAGTCAAGACCCTGGCCATTCCGATCGTCAATGACACCACAGAAGAAGCCACCGAAACCTTCAGTATTGGGATTCAGTTGGTTTCTGGGGATGTGCCCCTGGGGATTAGCCGAACGGGGATTATTACAATTCTGGATGATGATGCGCCCCCCAGTTTCCAATTCCGCCAGGCGGGCTATCAGGTGATCGAGGGGACGCCAACGGCTACGATTACGGTGGAGCGCGTGGGCAACACCACGGGGACCAACACAATTAGCTATGCTACAAGCGATGGAACGGCTGGCGCGACTGACTATACGGGTACAACCGGAACCCTCACCTTTAATCCAGGGGAGAATAGTAAAACTTTCAATGTGGCAATCCTGAATGACACGACCCCCGAGTCAACGGAAACCATCAATCTGACGCTCAGTGCCCCGACGGCTGGTGCAATCCTGGGGAACCAATCCACGGCGACCTTGAGTATTTCGGATAATGATTCCTATACCAATGTGGTCAAGGAGAAGGCGCTCAATGGCAGTGCCCTGGTGTCCCCGACTTCGATTCAATTTAGCCCCGATGGACAATTCATGTTCATTGCGGAGAAGGAGGGTCGTCTGAAGGTGGGCAAACGCAATGCCCAGGGGACCTATGACACCCAGGCAGGCACAATTCTCGATATTTCCGCCACCGTCAATAGTGATTCCGATCGCGGTCTCCTCAGCGTAGCGGTTAATCCCAACTTTGGCTTTGGTCCTGGCCAACAGCCCTATGTCTACCTGCTGTATACCGTTGATTTTGGGGCCGTGCGGGATAGTTCCAATAACCGTCCAGCGAGGCTGAGCCGCTATACCATGCAATTGGTGAATGGCAATGTCACCCTGGTGGCGAATTCCGAGAAAATATTGCTCGGTAAAAACAGCGTGGCGGCCTATACCCAGGATGTAAACAGTACGCCCGAAAATGCTGCCGCCCAGAATTATGCACCTTCTGGCATCGCCACCGGGAGCTGGGACTTCAACAATGGCGTCTTGAATGGCACCTGGGTCCAGGATTATCTGGCGGGGGATAGCCAATCCCATACGATCGGCACAGTCCTGTTTGGCCCCGATGGCAATCTGTATGTCAGCCTGGGTGATGGGACTTCCTATAACTTTGCCGATCGCCGGGCGCCCCGCGTTCAGGATGTCAATAGCCTGTCCGGCAGCATTATGCGGATTAATCCAGAAACGGGTCAGGGGGTGGCTGACAACCCGTTTGTGGTGGGCGGGGATCTCGATAGCAATCGTTCTAAGATCTACCAAAAGGGTCTGCGCAATCCCTTCCGATTTAGTTTCACGCCGCAAAGCACCGCCACTAATGTTCAAACCATTGTGGGGGATGTGGGTTGGTTTAGTTCTGAGGAGGTGAATGTGGGGGGCAAGGGTGCGAACTTTGGCTGGCCTTATTTTGAGGGGAACGATCGCACGATTTCCTACAGTGGGTTTGGTGGAGCGAATAGCTTCTATAACAGTGTGACGGGGATGACGGCGATTAAGCCGATCTATCGCTATCGTGAGGCGAATTCGGGGAATGCGGTGATTGGTGGGGCGGTCTTTACTAATGGCGGCAGTTATAAGAATACCTACTTTGTGGGGGATGCTAGCCGAGGGACGGTGGATGCAATTTCGTTTAATACGGCGGGTGATCCGAATTCTGGATACAAGTCGATCGAGCGTGTAGCCTCTGGGATGTATGGGGTGGTGCAGTTGGTTACGGCGCCGGATGGCAGTATGTACTATGTGCAGATTGGTGGTGGTCCCCAGGGAGGGGAGGTGGGCCGCTGGCGTCCTGTGTAGGGTGAACGGTTGATCACACTTAGGTGAGGGAGGCGATCGTGAATGGGCGATCGCCTCCCTTTTCTTGTATCTTTGCTTAGACTTTGCTGCACTGGTCAAACCGACGCTAGAATATCGCCCTCCTCAAAAAAGGCATCCCGATCGATCTCGTTGCTGAGACGAGTGGGCTTTCGATTGACATGCTGCTGAAGCTGTAACAGACGGTGTAGTGGGCGATCGATCTTCCTTGTGGGGGATAGGCGATCGTGTTTATCAAGGGGATGGCGATCGCCCAGCTTCAGGCTTTTCAGGGGGATTGTGGGGGCGATCGCCCCACGTTTCCAACGATTTTAGGACTTACGCATTGACAAATGTCTCAAAGCCTGGATCAGACCTGGGCGATTTCCGCCAGATGGTCTTGAATGAAGGCGCGAATCAGGGGATTGAATAGATTTCGCTGCAACTCATACCAGTTGCG
>JAAUSA010000090.1 GCA_012031975.1 Alkalinema sp. RU_4_3
TGATACTGCCCTCCCATTACTGGTTGAACATTCAGAGGCGGACATCTGCCTGAACACTGGCAGGAAAGGACTTTCAGGAATCCTTCCAACTCCCCCGAACGACTTCGAGTCGCGCGCATAACAATTATTATACTGCCTGGTCAGATAATGCCGCCAGTAGGTAGTTATCCAGAAACTTTCCGTATAACACCCCAAATCGGGTACTTATCCAGACCGATCGCATAATCCCCCCACAGACCCCATATCCAGAAACCTTCCGCATAACACCCGCCATCGGACGATATTTAGAAACTTTCCGTATAACACCCCCGATATCCAAATCTGCCGCCAAATTCAGTATACCTACCCAACCGATCGCCCAGAGAAAATTTATAAAATCTTAAACAAACGTACGTCAGGGATCACCATACAACTCATACAGAGCAGAGATCCCCATGGAAACCCCACCCAAAAAACTCCTCGACCAAGTCCGCGACGCCCTCCGACTCAAACACTACTCCTACCAGACCGAAAAAACCTACGTCCAATGGATCCGCCGCTACATCCTCTTCCATAACAAACGACACCCCAGAGACATGGGCGTCCTTGAAATCGAAACCTTCCTCACCCACCTCGCCGTCAAAGAAAACGTCTCCGCCTCCACCCAAAACCAAGCCTTCAGCGCCCTCCTCTTCCTCTATCGCCACGTCCTACAGCTACCCCTCGACGATCGCATCGACGCCCTCCGCGCCCGACCCTCCCGCTACCTCCCCACCGTCCTCACCCCCGAAGAAGCCCTCCTCGTCATCCAACAAATCCCCGGAACCTACCAACTCCTCGCCCAACTCCTCTACGGCAGCGGCCTCCGCCTCCGAGAAGCCCTCAGCCTCCGCATCAAAGACATCGACTTCAGCCAGCACCAGCTCAACATCCGCGACGCCAAAGGCCGCGAAAGCCGCTACACCATGCTCCCCAACACCCTCATCCCCACCCTCCAAACCCACCTCCACCAAGTCAAACAACTCCACATCCAAGACCTCGACCTCGGCTACGGTCAAACCAGCCTCCCCCACGCCTTCCACCGCCATCAACCGCCATCATTGGAAGAATTTTGCCGCCGCTGACATAGCTCAATCGCCCAATCGATCGCACTCCGCATACTCTGATCGCTCGCAATCCCCCGCCCCGCAATATCAAACGCTGTACCATGGTCCGGCGAAGTCCGGACAAAAGGCAACCCGATCGTTGTATTCACGGCCCGATCGAAAGCCATCAGCTTAACCGGAATCAATCCTTGGTCATGGTAAAGCGCGAGATAGGCATCAGCAGTTTGCATTGTCCCGTCTTGAAACCAAGCCTGTCCGGGTTTTACCCACATCGTATCGGGTGGGATCAAACCTTCGAAGTTGACCTGAGGATAGCGTGACCTTGCCTCTGCCAACCAAGGTTGCAACCAGTCCACTTCCTCCGTCCCAAGTTGACCGAGTTCGCCGCTATGGGGATTGAGCCCAGCGATCGCGATCCGAGGCATCGTTAAGCCAAAATCTCGCTCCAAACAGTCGAGTAGGAGTTCTAGCTTGCGATCCATCACCCTGGGCGTCAATTGAACAGGCACTTCGCGCAGTGGGATATGAACCGTCGCGAGTAATGCCCGCAGCACCCAATCCGTATGGGGAGAGCGACCCAAAAACATCATGCCAAAGCGATCGCTCCCCGCCTTTTCCGCTAGTAATTCAGTTTGACCTGGATAATGATGACCAGCAGCTTTCCAATTGAACTTAGAGATCGGAGCCGTGACAATACCATCGAACTGATGGGCCAAAGTTAAGTCGATCGCCTGGGCAAGAAATTGAAAACTAGCCTCGCCGCTAGCAGCATTGCCGACCCCAACTCGAATAGGTTCGCTACCCGTGGCCCCATCGATCAGGGCAATCGCTGGATCAAGCGGTTTGAGGTCTAGACGATCGCCCGTTTCATGGATCAATGCTTGACTACCAATGATGCTCAAATCCGCCTTTGCTAACCATATTTTGACCTGGATGGGATCGCTTAACGCCTTCAGCACGACCTCCGGACCAATTCCGGCAGGATCTCCGATCGTAATGACTAGTCGGGGTTTACTCGGGATGGTCATGGTACGAACCCCTGGGGCCATTTAGTAATCAGCATCATAATTTACAACCCGCTGGCGCCTAAAAAAACAGCAGCGATCGCGCCCTCGCAACCACTGCCAAACACAACAAAACCAAAAATCCATCCCAGTTCATAGACCCCAGAATTGGGGGTTTGGGGGCCTCCCCTTCTTCCTACGCCCCAGCCATCTCCGTACTTCCCTTCGCCTTCCGCCGCGTCAGCAGATTAAACAACTGCACCCCGATCGCCTTAATCAAATTGCCCTCCAGCTCCTGGAACATATTCATATTGTGGTGGAACGCATCATTCGCCTCCTCCACGATCGCATCCCCCTTCTCCTCGGACACAGGCAGACTGTCGAGGGTCGATCGATACATCGTCTTAAAGGCCTTCTCATCCTCGATCTGGTCGAACTCATAGAAGCCCGTCCCCTCACCCTCATTCAGCCCCATCGCATTCACCGCAATCTTCTTGAGGATCTGCCCCCCCGAAAGATCGCCAATGTAACGCGTATATAGGTGCGCAATCAGCTTCTCCGGATCCTCCGCCGCCACCTTCTTAATCTGAGCCACATAGGCCTGCGTCGCCTCAGAAGCCTTAATCTCAGACTGCCAATTTGGGCCGTAATAGTACAGCAGATCGCTCTCTAGACTCGCCTTGCGATCCAACTCCGGGAAATACATCTTCCCCATCACCGGATGGTCCTTCAGCCCATGCATCGCCTCCTCCATCGCCGAATAGACAAAATAGAGATTCGCCACCAGCTTCCGGTAGGAATTCTTCTCCACCGTCCCCCGCAAAAAGCAGGCAATAAACCCCGTATTCTCCGCCATCGTGTGGGCCTTCTTCGTGCCTTCGCGGAGTTTCAGCGCCAAATTGCTCATTTTAAAATCTTCCCAACAATAAATACTAGATTTCACTCACGAACGGCTGTCCCAAACTAGGACCCACCATTTGTAAAGGTAATCCCTTTCCGCCCCCCTTTTTATTACATTTTCTTACAACCCCCTCCCCCAACAGACCTCCCTCTCCTTTCCTGCATAGAGGGCCGGGGTGAGTCCCAGCCCCTCCCCCCAACAAATCAATCCCTCAACCGCCGCTGCTCACTCCGATACCGCACCAGCTCCGCCACCAGCGCCGCCCCCCCCGAAATCAAAAACAACACCACACTCAACGCATTCAAATCCGGCGTCACCTGCCGCTTCAGCCGACTATACAAAATCATCGGCAGCGTATTCGTCCCACCCCCGCCGTAAAACTCGCAATCAGCAAATCATCCAAACTCAACACAAACGCCAATAAACAACCCGACAAAATCGCCGGCGCCAACTGCGGCAAAAGCACCTGCGTAAACGACTGCCAAGGCGTCGCCCCCAAATCCTGGGCCGCCTCCTCCAGATACGGATTCAAACTGCCAATCCGCGTCGAAATCGCCAACGCAATATAGGACAGACAAAACACCACATGGGCCGCAATAATCGTCCCCAACCCCAGCGACATCGAGAAAAACGACTTCACCAGCGCCAAAAACACCAGCGTCGAAACCGCGATCGAAATATCCGGAATAATCAACGGCAAATAGGCCACATTCTGATACACCGACTTGCCCCAGAAGCGGTATCTCGCCAGCCCCACCGCCATCAGCGTACCTAGGACCGCCGCGATCGCACCGCCACCACCCCAATAATCAAACTCTGCCCCAGCGCCCCTAAAATCCGCTCATCATGCAAAAACTTGTCATACCACTTCAGACTAAAGCCCTGCCACTGCGCACTACTCCTCCCCGCATTAAAACTAAACACCGTCAACACCACCACCGGCAGATACATAAACCCCGCCACAACGAGCGAAAACCAAACCTGCCAAGACCGGCTCAACCAAGACCCCTTAGAACTGTTTAGCATTTTTATCTCCATATTTCACCAGCAGCGCGATCGCCGTCGCCACCGTCATAATCAACAGCATCGTCATTGCCGACCCCAGCCCCCAATCTTGGCTGGTCCCGAGGAACTTGTTGTACAGCAGCCGCGCGATCGTCATGCTAGAGCTCCCCCCCAGCAGATCCGGATTCGTATAATCCCCAAGCGCATTAATAAACACCAGCAAAGTCCCCGCCGCCACCCCCGGCAACGTCTGCGGCAACGTCACCTGCAAAAAGCCTGCCTCGGCGTCGCCCCCAAATCCGCAGCAGCTTCAAGTAACCGCCGATCGAGCTTCTCCAACGAAGCATACAAAATCAGCACCATATAGGGCAGCAGGTTATAGACCATGCCAATCAGCACCGCCCCCACCTGACTGAGCAAATTCACCTTCGGCAGCCCCAGCATCCCCAGAAAGCCATTCAGCACCCCCGACTCACTCAAAATATTCAGCCAGGCATAGGAGCGCAGCAGCGAAGACGTCCACAGCGGCAGCACAAACCCGAGCAACAGCAAATTCTGCCACCGCCTCGGCGCCCTTAGCGCCAACCAATAGGCCACCGGAAAACCAAGACCCAGACAGAGCACACTCGTCGCCACCGCAAAAAAGAGCGATCGCCCCACAATCAACAAATTCTCCACCTCGAACAGCCGCAAATAATTGCCAATCCCCGAAGGATTGACCATATCCCCCGGCTTCACCCCCGGCACCAGACTCAGCTCAAAAATAATCAGCGTCGGCAGCACCAGCAACAGGCCCAGCCATAGGCCAGCCGGAGCCAGCATCAGCCAGCGATCGAGCCACTTGGGGGTGCCCTTTTTGGAGGTGAGTTGGGTAGAAGGAGAAGCCATGGTGAGTGATGCGTTAGCTGAGTAATTTAGTCCAGTAGCTGTCGATGGTCTTTTCAGCGGCCTCAGAGAGCGGCGGCATCGTTTCGCAATGGGCAAGATCCTCCTTCGAGGGGAACAACACCGGATTTTGGCGAACCTCGGGGGGCAGCTTTTCCACCGCCGAGGTGATCGCCGGAGCAAAGGACAGGCGATCGTTCAGACCCGCCACCACATCCCCCTGGAGCATGTCGTTAATCCAGTCGTAGGCGGCCTCAATATTGGGAGCCGACACCGGAATCGCCATGGTATCGACCCACAGGGAGGCCCCACTCTGGGGAATGATGTAGCGGAATTTGGGATTGTCCTTGACCACCTCGGCGGCATCGGTGGAATAGGCATGGGCCACCCAGACATCCCCCGACAGCATCCGATCGCGCCAGGCATCGGTGTCAAAGGCAGCGATCGCGGGTTTGAGTTCCAGGAGTTTTTCGTAGGAACGCTTGATGCTGGCGGGATCGTTCTGGCTGCCCAGCTTCTGCCCCAGGGCATAGAGGCCCACACCCAGGACCTCGCGGGGATCGTTGAGCATGGTAATGCGGCGATTGAGCTTGTCTTTTTGCTTCCAGAGATCGATCCAGTCCGTCAGGCCGCCGGGAATTTTTTCACTGTTGTAGATTAGGCCGCTGGTCCCCCAGGTGGCGGGCACACTGTAGCGTTTGCCATCGACGAAGCCCTTGTCCGCCAGGGCCGGGAGAATGCCTTCTATCCCCTGGAGTTCTGTCTCATCAATTTCCCGCAGGAGTCCCTGATCGACCATCTTCTTGAGGAAATATTCCGAGGGATAGAGAATGCTGTAGTTGGCCGCCTGTCCAGCCTGGAGCTTGGCCACCATGGTTTCGTTGCCGTCGTAGACGTCGGAAATCGCCTTGATGCTATGGCGCTTTTGGAAGTCGGTCAGCAGTTGGGGATCGACGTAGGACTCCCAGGTGTAGACATACAGGTCACCGCCGCTCTTACCGGGCGGGGCACTTTGGACCTTAGCCAACTGCCAGCCGCAGCCGCTGGTCACGGACCCGAGCAGTCCGGCTCCAGCTAGGAGGAGAAACCGTCGGCGCGCAGGGTTGGATGGGGAAACGGGAATCTTCATGGCGGTAGTTACTGCGGCAGCGCGAGGGCGGATTCCGGAATCCAGGGAGACATAGACCGGGGTGCTCCCGATTCGGCAAAGGACTCCCGTGGGGCTGGCGGACGGTCAGCCATTCCCCCGATCGCAGCTCCACCCGACAGTTCAGGTGGGTGCCGAAGTACATCACCGATCTCAATATCCCTGGGAAGCAGTTGAGCTGGTCCGTGGGTTCGAGGTCAAGGTGGATTTTCTCCGGGCGCACATTGACGGACACATAGCCACTGTCGGGACTGCCGGGGTGGGGATGGACCATGAGTTTGAGGCCCGAGTCGCCCTTGACCCAGAGCATGGCCGGGTGGGTGCCTTCGATCTTGCCGCTGATTAGATTCGTGTCGCCGATGAATTCCGCCACAAAGCGGCTGGCCGGACGGTTGTAGATTTCACTCGGGGTGGCGATCTGCTCGATTTGGCCGCCATTGATCACCGCGACCCGATCGGAGAGACTCAGGGCCTCCTCCTGGTCGTGGGTGACCAGCACAAAGGTAATGCCCAGCTTGCGGTGCAGGTTGGCCAGTTCAAACTGCATTTCCTTGCGCAGTTTCAGGTCCAGGGCACCCAGGGGTTCGTCCAGGAGGACCACCATGGGGCGATTGATCAGGGCACGGGCCAGGGCAACGCGCTGCTGCTGACCCCCGGAGAGCTGGGCGGGATAGCGCTTGGCAAAGTCCTCCATCTTGACCAGACGCAGGGCCTCACGGGCGCGATCCTGGATTTCACTGCGGCGGACCTTCTTAATCTTGAGCCCGAAGCCGACGTTTTCCTCGACGGTCAGATGGCTAAACAGGGCATAGCTCTGGAATACAGTATTCACCGGGCGCTGGTGGGGCGGAATGTTCAGCACCGACTGGCCCCGCAGCAGAATTTCGCCCTGGGTGGGACTGTCAAAACCTGCGATCAAGCGCAATATTGTGGTTTTGCCACAGCCGGAAGGCCCAAGAATGCTAAAAAACTCACCCTTGCGATCGCCAAGTCAATCCCCCGCACCACGGTCTGGTCGTTGAAGACCTTGACGACCTGGCGCAGTTCCACATCCAAAATGGTGCTGCGATTAGGGTTGGTTAAATTTCGGATGACCGTCTGAGACATGCTAGCCAACTTCCCACGGTAGTTGCGTTTCGACCCCGGTTGCTTTCCCTAGCAGCAGACAAGGTTAGAGATTGAACTGTAACTTCTGGCTCATCAACTGGTCTGGAGCTGCATAGAGATGTCGCCATCTTGTGCATACAATAACCCAGGCAGTGATCCCCGGACTGTTAACTGTTTTTCTGTTTCGAGAAGCACCTGAAAGATCGTCACGGCATCTAGTACGTGATAGAACATCACTTTCCATTGTGCAACGTTTTGGGCTGCGCGATATCTACCCTTCGACTGAGATTGGATGACGTTGAACCTAGAGTGCCCAGTTTTGCTTGGCCTTCAACGGCGGATCGATCGGTCTCCTGAGTCGTTTGCTTCGTCCCCTACCTTTTTGTGGCTATGGTTCTACGCTTACCAACTCGTCGCCCGCCGATTCTGAAACCCCCCAGCGTTGTGCGCAATGTGGGCCGCGATCGCCAGGCCTTGCCCCTGATGGGTTTAGTGATTGCCCTCCTCTTGGGCGGCCTCGGCAGTCGCTTAGCCTACCTCCAACTGCTCAGCGGCCAGCAAAACCGCAGCAGCGCCGACGAAAATCGGATCCGACTGATCGCCCGCGCCCCCGAACGGGGCAAGATCCTCGATCGCCAGGGCAAAACCATGGCGGGCAGCACCCTGTCCCACTCGGTGTTTGTCTGGCCCCTGGCCATGAAGGACAAGGCGAAGTGGGAGAAGACGATCAATCGCCTCAGCCAAATCCTCGGCCAACCCGTAGAAGCGCTCCAAAAACCCCTGCTCAAGGAGACCAGCTCCCCCTACCGGGTCCGCATCAGCCGCAATATTTCCAAGGCCCAGATCACAGCGATCCAGGAGAGCAGTGCGGACCTGGCCGGGGTCGAGGTGGATGCCGAAACCGCCCGCATCTACCCCATGGGCAGCCTGGCGGCCCATATTATTGGCTACACGGGGGAACTGTCCGACGAAGACTATGCCAAGCTCAAGGACCAGGGCTATCGCCTGGGCGATGTGAACGGCAAGATGGGGGCGGAAGCTGCCTTTGAGAGCCGACTGCGGGGCGAATGGGGCGGTCAGCAGGTCGAAGTCGATGGCCGGGGCAAGGTCCTGCGGGTGCTGGGGGAAAAAACCACCCGCATGGGCAAGGACATCCACCTGACGATCGACATGGATCTCCAGAGGGCCGCCGAGGCGGCGATCGGTGAGCGCATCGGCTCGATCGTCGCCCTCAATCCCAACACCGGAGAAGTCCTCGCCATGGTCAGCCGACCGGGCTTCGATCCAAATATCTTCACCAAACCCAAGATCAGCCAAGCCGACTGGGACAAGATTGCCAAAAACCCCAACGATCCGTTCATGAACCGGGCCGTCCGGGCCTTCCCCCCCGCCAGCACCTACAAAATCATCACCACCGCCGCCGCCGTGGAAAGCGGCATCTGGCCCCTCGACACCGTGCTCCAGACCTTTGCCTCCTACACCCGAGGCGGCACCACCTTTGGGGAATGGAACCATGCGGGGTTTGGGCCTTTGGGCTTTGCGGGGGCGATCACCAACAGTAGCGACACCTTCTTCTACCAGATCGCCGTGCGGTTCAATAACAAGGGAGAAAAGCCTTCTGAACTGAGCGAATGGACCCGCAAGTTTGGGTTTGGCTCAAAAACAGGGATCGAACTCCTAGAAGACGAACCCGGCATCGTGCCGGACCCGGCCTGGAAGCGCAAAACCTTTGACCAGGACTGGGTTGAGGGCGATTCGATCAACATGTCGATCGGCCAGGGAGACACGATCGCCACTCCCCTCCAAGTGGCCGTCATGTTCGCCGTGGCCGCCAACGGGGCTACCGGGTCAAGCCCCACCTGCTCAAGGACGATCAAGAATCCAAGGTCTGGCGCGAATCCCTCAACATTAAGCCCGCCACCCTGAAAGTCATCCAAGCGGGTCTGCGGGGCGTCGTCACCCAGACCACAGGCACCATTTTGGACGTCCCCCATCTGCCCTTAGTCGCGGGCAAGAGCGGCACCTCCGAGGACATGGGCCAGGGCTCCCACACCTGGTTTGGCGCCTACGCCCCCTTCGACAAACCCGAAATCGTCGTCGTGGCCTTCGGCGAACTCTCCGGCGGCAGCGGCGGTGAAGTCGCCGCCCCCATGGTCAAACCTGTCCTCGAAGCCTACTTCCAAAAAGCCCACAAGAAGCCCTGACCCTACCCCGCCAAAACCACCTCCGCCGTCAGCCCCAACCCTGGAAACGTCGGCGAAACAATCACCTGCGGCCCCACAAACGTCGCAAATTGGTAGGCCCCATCCACCAACGTTCCCACCATGACCCAATGCCGACCGGGATCGACAATCCAATACTCTGGAATCCCCCGATTTGCATATTGATCGCGCTTCGTCTCATAATCCCGCCGATAGTTCGCCGAAGTTTCGCGACCGGGAGAGACCACCTCAACCACCATTTGCGGCGGCGGTCCATCGGGCGGCACCGTCGCCCGCCGTTGTAGCGTAGCCAAATGCACCTCATCCAACACCGTTAGGTCGGGAAACCGCGTCCTAGGGCGACCCGGAACTGCCACCTCAACCCCACCGGGATGCACCAATTTTTTATCCATGCCCGCTTGAACCAACAAAAAGTATAGATAACTGGCAATCTCGTGGTTCAGCAAGCCTTCAGTCATAACCGGAACTAACTCTCCATCCCAATACTCATGCCGCCCCTCCGGCAGATCCCATGGATCCGCCGCCAGGTATTCTTCAAAGCTTTTGAACTGAGGTGAGGCCTTAGCGACAGTCATAGATGATCTGCTCCTACTCTCAAGGGTCTCCCTAGTCTAACCTAGGCCCGATCGGTCCGGTTCCAGGCCTGCTGGCGATCGCTGATGAACTTGAAGTAAACAGGCACCTTGCCGAGTATGTAGAAGGGGATCTGCACCAACTGGTTGAGACTGATCAAGGATCGACCGTAGCCCGCCCAAGCGATGACGATCGCCAGCATTAGAGCCGCCCCCGCCCCCGCCGAGATCATCAGCGGCATTGTCCCCACGCTCACAAAAGCCGCACTCAGACTAAACATCCCCATCCACATCATCACCAGCAGCGACAGCGGCGGAATACAAAGATCCAACGCAAACACCAGCAGGTCAATCCGCCCCTGCATCAACCCGGCCCGCAATAGCTGCGGCGCATAGGTCAAAATCGACTGCATATGGCCATGCTCCCAACGGGTACGTTGGGCCGCCGCCGCCTTCGACTTCTGGGCCAGGGTACTGGTCACCTGGGCGGGCGACAGGGTGACCGGATGGCGGGCAATGGCCAAGTCAATCCCCAACTTCATGTCCTCGACGATCGCCCCGCTCGCGAGATCCATGGGCGCAATAATCGACCAAGGAAACGCCATCCCCGACCCCGTCAGCACAATCGGACAGCCCAAAGCCGACAAACCCCGCAGCCGCACCCAGTTCTTCACAAGGAAGGCAAAGGCCGACACCTGCTGGTTGGGGCCACTGCCCTGGGGCAGATTCATCAGGTAGGTGGACTGCACAGGCTTCTGGGTCTGGGCCGCCTGGTCCACCAGCAGCATCAAGGCCTCCACCGTCACCAGACAGTCCGCATCCAAAAACACCACCACATCGGGCAATTCCTGGCCCCGCTGCTCCAAATACCGCAGGCCGTGGTCCATGGCAAAGCCCTTGCCCCGCCGCTCATTGTCAAACCGCTCGATCGCCCTCGCCCCCATGTCCCGCGCAATCTGGGCCGTATCATGGAGCAATTGTCCGCAATCACGATGATTTCGATGCGATCCGGATCAATGCCGGCCAGGGGCCGCAGGGTCTCGGCAATCACCAAAGACTCATTGTGGGCGGGCATCAGCACCACGGCCTTGGCCTTGGAACTGTAGGTGAGACGACGATCGCGCGATCGCCGCGACAACGCCACCACCGACTCCAGCAACAGGAGGCCCGTGAGCATCAGCAACATGGCTGAGCCACTGCTAAGGAGAAGATTGAGGAATACCTGGGCCGTGGCGGGGGTCATAAGCTGTAGGGATTAGTTCAAAAGGTGAGTATCTCTCTATTCTTCAGCAGTCTCCCACGCCCATCCGCCTAGATGGGATGAAGTGTTCGGGAGTTTTCCAGTCTCACGAGAATATTACAAAACCCGATTAAGCCCCGACCCTCCTGGGAATCGAGCCCCCTAGCCCAATAATAAGATTGCTTGAAGCAGACCGATCTCTGCATAAAGACGGATGACAGGGTTGCGGTCACGTAGTGTTGCGCTAGCA
Source organism: Alkalinema sp. RU_4_3 (assembly GCA_012031975.1). GTDB lineage: Bacteria > Cyanobacteriota > Cyanobacteriia > Leptolyngbyales > Leptolyngbyaceae > JAAUSA01. The sequence goes on from JAAUSA010000090.1 coordinate 11,419, forward strand.
GTATCGCCCCTCATCCGATTCCAAAAACAAAGCTGCCCAGGGTCTCCCCTCAGCAGCCTGCATACCTTGAATATTTGGGCATCCCTTAGAGGGGATGGGCCAGCAAATCAGGGAAAAAGCGATTGAATTCGATCAAAATACCTGCCGTCACAGTGAGCAACAGCATGAACAGCACGGGGGCCGTAGAAAGATAGCGAGCCATGATTTTCTCCGCCAGTATGAGTTAAGCAATAGTGATTGGGACCAATAAGATCCCCAGATCCCGGCCAAAAACTGTCCCGAAGGCAAGTTCCTGGCCCGATCACTGTCCCACCCTAGCGAGGGGAAACAGTGACTTCAGAATCCTTCGCCAGCAATTGACCGGAAGTGAACTCACCCACCGCCGCCAAGGGCCAAGCGAAGCCCGTTAGCATGCAGCTCACTGCGAGAGGCACATCAATGACGACTTCCTTCTCCTCAGGATTGCCTGCTTTCTTGATGGTTTGGAGGTACTTGCGACCTACCCAACCGATCCAGCCTGCAATGTACAGGAACATCAAGCCAGGAATAATGAATTCTCCAGCATGAATGGGGTTGTCCACGATCAAGTGGGGCAGACCCTCTTCCCCGCAGAGCAGGCCCGACTTCGCGTAGAAGTCAAAGCGAGCCTTAGCGGAGTCAGTGGTTGCGGCTTGAGCGCGTTTTGCGAAGGCAGCGGATTCACTGCAAGGCTTTAGATTGTCATAGGCTGCATGAGCTGGGGCGGTTCCGACGAACCCAAACCACAGCATCACCGTCAGCACGAGAGCAAACAATCGTTGCATAGAATTGTTTCCCGTTATTACAAAATGCAAAGTTTGATATACAAAAAGAGGGTATCTTTCTGCATAGATTTGAAAGGTGGAAACTGTTGTCAGGCCCATGATGCAATGCTTTCTCTGCCCAGGGGCGCGGTAAGCTATGCTGGGGCAAGACACCTTTCCACTCAGCAGACTAACAGCAAATGGCAACGGTCCTTGCGATTGAAACAAGTTGTGACGAAACCGCCGTAGCGATTGTAAAGAATCGTCATGTTTTGAGCTGTCCCCTGGTGTCCCAGATGGCGGCCCATGCCCGCTACGGGGGGGTGGTGCCGGAGGTGGCCTCGCGCCAGCATGTGGAGACTGTGAATGCCCTCATTGCCCTAGCCATGGAGCAGGCGGGGATTCGGTGGTCAGATTTGGATGCGATCGCAGTACCTGTGCCCCAGGATTAGTCGGAGCCTTACTCGTGGGCCTAACAGCAGCGAAAACCCTAGCCATGGTCCATGACAAACCGTTTCTCGGTGTCCATCATCTGGAGGGCCATATCTACGCGAGCTACCTTTGCCATCCGGAGCTGCAACCACCGTTTCTATGCCTGCTGGTCTCCGGGGGCCATACGAGTTTGATCCATGTGCGGGGTTGTGGGCGCTATGAGCTGGTGGGGCAAACGCGCGATGATGCGGCGGGGGAGGCCTTCGATAAGGTGGCCCGGATGATGAAGTTGGGCTATCCGGGGGGGCCAGTGATTGACAAACTGGCGCGTGCGGGCGATCCCAAAGCCTTTGTGCTTCCAGAGGGCAAGGTGGGCCTGCCGGGCGGGGGATTCCATCGCTATGATTCGAGTTTTAGTGGGTTGAAGACGGCGGTGCTGCGGCTGGTGCAGAGGCTGGAGGCACAAGGGGAGGTGCCCGTGGCGGATGTGGCGGCCAGTTTTCAGGCGGCGGTGGCGAAGGCCTTAACTAAGCGATCGATCGCAGCGGCCCAGGATTTGGGGTTGGGTACGATCGTCATCGGCGGCGGCGTGGCGGCCAACAGTGGTCTACGGGAAACCCTGACGAACACCGCCCAGCCCTTGGGGATCAAGGTGCTGCTGCCAACGCTCGCCTTCTGTACGGACAATGCGGCGATGATTGCCTGTGCGGCCAGTGAGCATTTCGATCGCGGCCATCGATCGGGTCTGGATTTGGCGGCGCAGTCGAGATTGGGGATCGATCGCGTCATGGAGCTATACGCGCCTACTCTTCCAGGGTGACTTCCCATTCAGTGGTTTTATCGTTCCAGATCGGCTGGCTGCTTTCGCCGACGACGTAGGGTCCCCAGTAGCGGGCGGAGCCATCCTGGGCGAAGGCGGTGACGATGTCGCCGCGATCGAGGGTGATGGTTTCGTTCGGTAGGGCGAGGAGGAAGCCCTTGAGGCGACCTTCGCGGGGGGCAAAGTCCCAGTGGATGGGGATGCTGGGTTTGGTGGCTTTGGGTTTGGGGCGGCGGAGGATGACGATGCGGACGGGGGAGGCCGATCGATTGCGGACCCTGATGCCGCCGGTGACGGGGGCCAGGATCTCCAGTTGTGGGGTGGATGTGGTGGCGGCGAACGACCCTTCTATCCCCCCCAATAGTAAAACGCCGCTCAGCCCCAAGCCCCAATACCACCGCAGTCCCATAGTTCTCCTAAATGCTGGCGATCGCCCTACTGTCTATCCTAAAGTCTGAAAATGCTGCTTGGGCAATGCCTGGCCTGACTGGATCTAGTAATCCCAAAGCGGCGATGATCCAAACGAATTATTCCCTCTTCACAAGATTTTTCGATTTGGCCAGATTTAGCGTCCAAAGATAGAAAGTTCGAGTACATTGCAGTATATCTAGAGTGGTGACCTGTTCGATCGCCGCTTTTGTATCAACCTTGGTTTTGGCTCTACCCATGCAAGATACTCGTCCTAACCGTTTTACTAGCAGCATCAATCGGTTCTTTGCCAATCTATCGAACCGGACCAATCTGTGGCTCCAGAATCCCTGGCGGCGATCGTCGATTTCGCTGGTGAGTTTGCTAGGTGGTTTTTATCTGGCGAATTTGTTGCCGAGTTCGATTGGAATGATGGGTACTGCGCCGAAGTTTAATATTGCGATCGCGACGTTGCTGGTGGTGGTGGTGGAGGGAGTGAGTCGGATTGTGTACAGCCAGAAGGGCCGCAATACGATTACGGTGGATATTATTAATGCATTGAAGATCGGTGGTACGTACAGTCTATTTCTGGATGCGTTGCATATTGTTCGATAGGGTTGCGTTAGGATGGGATTTGAGAACTCGCTGGGGGACGATCGCACCTATGACGCACGCTAAGATTCTTCAGTCGGATCGGGTTTATACGTTTAGCCGTTTTTTTGAGATGACGGTGGACCCGGAGGAGTTGTTGGCGGAGTTTGGCTATGGGTTGTCTAAGGGGAAGTTGGTGCTGCCCCAGGGGGTGGCGGATATTGATGTGGAAGGGTTGCGATCGCAGCTTGAGGAAGATTTGACCTATGTGGATTTGAGCAGTGAGGCGGCGAGGCGGGAGATTTTAATTGCGCCAATTTTGATGCGGGTATGTCGATCGCTAAAGTCGAAGTTGAAGATTGAATATAATTTGAATGTGAGTGAGTTTTTGCGAGGGAGTTTGGATTACTACTTGCAGGGCGCGCAGAATGTGGTGGTGATTGAGGCGAAGCAGGCGGATTTGACGCGGGGGTTTACGCAGTTGGCGGTGGAGTTGATTGCGTTGGATCAGTGGACGAATAGCGATGCGCCGTTGCTGTATGGGGCGGTGACGACGGGGGATATCTGGCGGTTTGGGGTACTCGATCGCACAATGAAGCGGGTGACGCAGGATTTGAATTTGTTTCGGGTGCCGGAGGATTTGCCGACGTTGTTGAGTAGTTTTGTGGGGATTTTGGGGTAGCGGTTAATTCTCAAACGACGGCTGAGATGGCTGCTAGCGCATCTCATGGAACGAATTTCAGGCCCTATGAGTTTGTTTTTACCTGAAAAATCTATCTAGGGGCTGATCCACTTCCTATCAGTTGAAGAGTAGAATTTTGTATAATCAGACTTGCAGGTGGGAAGATCCGTGTCAGACAACTTCATCAATGAGGAAGCAAAACGAATACTCGATAGGTTTGTAACGTTGCCCTTTGAACAGGCTTATCCCCTGAGCAGAACTTTTTCCCTTGTACCCATTAGGACAGGAGTTTACGGCTTTCGACATGCAGCCCTTGGACTTCTATACATTGGCAAAGCTGCTAATATTCAACAGCGTATTCGCAATGGTCATAAGGCACTGGCTTGGGCCTTCATTGATCGCCTGAATCCAGATGAGGTTAGAGTTGTAGCTGAGGTATTGCGAGGGGAGGATGCACGCAAAGCCCTGCTAGATATTGAGGCCACAATGATCCAAATTGCTCGGCCAAGCTATAACATTGTAGTAAGACAGCGTAGATAAGGAGCACAGACATGCAGACTGTTCTTGATGGATCAAGCACCTCGATCGCCGCCAGAAACTTCTTTGAAACTCTCCCAGAGAAGATAAAGGTGGCCATTCGAGCCTATGCAGAAGAGATGGATTATCCGATCGAATCTGTGATTGAAATTGCGATCGCCAGTTTCCTCGATGAGGATGCCGTCAGCTTTGAAGACTGTAAACCACTAGCGGCGATCGGCCTACGCTGAGACTTTGAGCTGATACTTCAGTTGGAGGAGCTGCTGGCTATGAAGGGGTAGCATGGCGTAGGTTTGGCCATCATCGTCGCTGAATTCGACTTCGTAGACTTCGGGGGCGAGGGTTTCGACGATCGTGCCCACTTGTCCAGCGAGGAGGTTGTGCTGGGGGAGGTCTTCCTTGAGGGCGACGACGTCGAGGAGGTTGAGTTGTGGGGCGATTGTGGTGATCATAAGGTTATCTCTTGATGTAACAACTAGTGAGTCGGGGAAAGTCTTCGCTGAGTCGAATAATCCAAGCTGTGCGAACAGTTGCTGTATTTAGGTTACATTGGGAAGTTTCATCGGGACGGGGTTCGATCGGGGACAGACCTCTCATATACAACTACTGTTACAACTACTGTATCCATCTGCCTCAATCCGAATGGTTTTTGCCAATGTCCGATCGCGAGTGTATTCTAGGAATGAACTGGAGCGGGGGCTGGACGATCGAATTCCCCCAAAATAGAACAGCCTAAATCAACTCTGGAAAGCTCTTCTGAATCGCTGGGTGGATGATTTTGTGGTGGTGGATGTTCAAACCTTGGGCTAGGGCAGCATCTTCTTCTAAGGCGGCTAAACCGCGATCGGCCAGCTTCAAAACATAGGGCAATATGCTGTTGTTTAACACCTGTGTTACAGTCCAAGGAACAGCACCGGGCATGTTAGGCACACCATAATGAACAACATTTTCCTCAATGTAGGTGGGATTGCTATGGCTAGTCGATCGAATGGTTTCAATACAGCCCCCTTGATCGACCGCCACATCAATAATCACGCTTAGATGCTCAAACTCCGCCACAATAGTCCACCCTCCAACTTCCGCAACTCCATCAACCCCCAGCGCACATCATTCGGCGCCTGCCCAAACATCCTCACCATTGCCATCACCAGCTCCGGCGTCGTCAAGCCATCGGCGAGAAACCCCGCCCACTGCCGTTGGGGCAAGTTAAAAAACGTCTCAAAATGATTATTAATCTGCGATTCATCAAACCGCATCAACTTCTCCAGCCCCAACCGATACAAATAATACTTCCGCAAACGATCCTTCGGCCATAGCCCATTCCACCCGGCCAGGGCGATCGATCGCGGCCCCGCCCCCTCAATCCGCAACGCCTCAAAATCGCCCCCGCCAAATCCCCCGCCCGCCGCAACTGGCCCCCCACCGAATAGCCCGACGCCGGATGCACCATACTTGCCGCTCCCCCAAAGCCCACCACCGACTGCTCAAAAGAAGGCATCGGCAAATTCATCGGGAACAGACAGCGCTCCACCTCATGGACCTCCAAGACCTCAATCCCCCGCGATCGCAACCGCTGAATCAACCGCCGCTCCAGAATATCAAACCCCATCCCCGGAGCCTCTGCCAGCGAAGTCTCCTCCACAAAGAAGACCCCATCCCCAAAATCCATCGCATACAAAAACGTCGGCCCCGCCTCCGCCTTGTCCGCCGCCGACAGATGCTCACTGCGAAAATCCATCAACACAAACTGCTCCGGCTCCACCGGCGGCTTAGAAAACCGCCCCACAATCCCATAGGCCGCCTGATAGGCCACGGGCTGATCGATCTGCCGCTCCACGAACACAGGATTATGCCCACTCGCATCCACCACAATTCGGGCCTGAAGGGTTTCGCCCTGGTCTGTTGTCACCGTCGAATGGTCGGCATGGTGCGCGATCGCCACTCCTTTCCCTTGGACCCAATCCAGGCCCTGACATTTCTCTAATAAATAATTTTGCAGCTTAACCTTATCTAAGAGACCATAGGCGCGGTGGTGATCGATCTCGGCCCCATTAAAGTACGACACCGCATTCTCCCAGCAATGCCCCAGCAGATCGCTGAGCCCCAGGGCCTCCAACTCATCGCGCCAGATGCCATAGGTATTGGGCCAAGTCTCGCGCAAGGGCACCGCAGTCAGCCCCTGAACGCTCAACCCCCGATCGCGCAGCGCCCCCGCAATCATTGTCCCCGCCGGACCCGCCCCCACGACCAAAGCGTCAAACATTACCCGTTCCTCGATCGACTGCTCTTCTATTATCCCTTAGAGGGCGATCGATCGCTCCCCTTGCGGATCCACTTGATCAGCCTAGCGATTCCAGCCCAACACCTGATATTTCGCTTGCCAAACAGCATTTAGCCGCGCTATTGAAACTGGGGCGTTGCTGAATTAGGGTATGTTCCGTGTCGGGACGGGTAGATCTCCAAATTTGAGGTAGTGAAGTAACAATCTAACGGAGTGGGCCAGCATTTCTACGGATTTAGCATAGCAAAGCGTTTTTCGATGCAACCGAGCCAGATAATGGCGGAGTCGAGTATTTTCACCTTCCACTCGGGTCATGTAGGTCTTGCTGAAAATCTGGTCACCATCAGGAATAAACCCTGGATAGACCGACCATCCATCGGTGACGTAAAAGAAGCATTGCCATGCGGAGACAACTGCCCATAAGGGTTCGAACGTTTCGGCACTATGATCGCCGATGACCCAGCCTAAGATTCCTTTCTGAAAATGGTCAACGGCAGTCCAGATCCAGATTTTGTTTTTTTTGAGCCGACAAAGGTTTGTAACTCGTCTAATTCACCGACCTGGGGGATCGTCTCTGGGGCGTAGGCATCCGGGAGATGTTTGCCTAC
>JAAUSA010000325.1 GCA_012031975.1 Alkalinema sp. RU_4_3
GGTCTTCTGTCGCATTCGTGGCTATTTTTCCACTTTGCGTAAACAGGGTCATTCAGTTGTGGAAGCACTCGTTGCCTTGTTCTCGGGTCAGTCTATTCCCCTTCTTGCTCAACCTGAGTAGTTACGAAAAAGCAGTCATTGTAGGCCATCACATTCGCTTCACGGCGGACTAGGCGATCTAGGACAGCCATGGCTTGGTTTTGCGCGGCGATCGGATCACCGCTCTGGGTCAGAAAGGATTGCGTCAGATGGTCTAGGCGATCGCGCGTTAGGGGATTGGCCAGGGAAATGGATTCGCCCAGCCGATTCGAGTGAAACTTTTCGCGCATTGACAGCAATGTCCCTAGGATTGCGATCCCGATCGAGCCGCCCAAGTTCCTACCCATGTTAAACAGCGATGAGGCAGACCCTACTTGCTTAGGTTCTATCCCCGCCGTCGCCACCGTAGAAAGCGGGATCATCACAAAGGGCTGCCCGCAGGCTCGGACAATTTGGGACCACATCAACTGCTCGACGCCCGTTTGGTAGCTCATGGTTGAATTCATAAAGCAGCTCACGCCGAATAGACTGAGGCCGATCGCAATCAACAACCGCAGATCAAAGCGCTGCACTAACTTCGGTAAAAATGGAATGATAAACAACTGGGGAATGCCCGACCACATGATGGTTTCCCCGATGCGCATGGCGCTATAGCCCTGGATCTGCGCCAGAAATAGGGGCAATAGGAAAATAGAACCATAGAGCCCGAGTCCTGTCACAAGATTCACGACACTCGATAGGCCAAAATTTCGCCTTTTTAGCAGGCGCAGATTGAGCAGTGGGCGCTTTGCCGTTAGTTGAATGATGCATTTGTAGTAGCCTCTTTGCTCTGAGCTTTGTCTACTGCTTCGATCTAATAGGCCTCAGACTTATATTCTTCAGACTTATATTCTATTGAATGTTACCGAAGCAGTCATCTATCCAAAGGAGTTGATTGCATCACTTTAGGTTTATTCCTTTTAATACAAGACCATTGGCAAGATGATTTTGTATCGTTTGCAATAACCTGGCAAAATACACTGTTCAAGTTAGAGGCTTCAGACCATGACAGTCGATCCTATCCAAACCACTGCAACGAAGACAACGCCACGGAAGGAAACCTGGCGGCTTGTTCTAGCGATCGCCATTTCTGTCGTTGGCATACTCCATTTTGCGACGCCCGACCCCTTTGTAAAAATTGTGCCCTCCAGCCTACCCCATCCACTCCTATTGGTTTATATCAGCGGATTTTTCGAGATTGCGGGCGGTATTGGCCTGATGGTGCCTAGGGTAAGCCAGGCTGCCGCTTGGGGTCTGATTCTACTGTTTGTTGCAGTATTTCCGGCCAATATCAACATGGCAGTCAACCAAATCAACCTGCCTGGGATTCCAGACTCAGCTATTCTACGCTGGGGAAGGCTACCCTTGCAATTTGTGCTGATCGCCTGGGCTTGGTGGTATACGAAGCCAGAACAACAGTCATCCTACTATGGTCAGGAGCCTTAGCTACTGCGTGGTTTTGGTAACCGTTGGGCTTTCGTCCACAGCTAGTCCTGCGGGATCTTTCTCTTCCTTGCGCTCCAAAAAACCGTGGGTCAATAGAATTTTATGCAGATTCACATCCCGTTCCAATAGCACTGAATGTCCCCCCTTCGGAACTGAGTGCAACGACGATCGCGGCATCTGCTGGACCAAAAATCTGCCCTCTGCCTGGGAGGGTAATAGCCGATCGCTTCCACTGGTAATCACGAGGGTTGGTTGCTTGAACTGTTGGAGCTGTGTCAGATCAACATCAAATTGTTCCAGCAGTGAAATCCGCCACATCGCACTCTTGAAGCGAATTGACTGCATCACGTTTAGAAGCAAATCGCGGTCTTGCCCATCGATCCTGTCTAAATTTGCTAAGAAAGGCAGGAGGGCAATACAGGAGAGGGGATAGAGATTTTCTGGAAGGAATCCCTTAAAGTAGGCGATCGATCGCAGCCAAGCCTGTCGCCGGAAAGCCGAAGCGGGGTTGACTAAAATTAGGCGATCGCACAGCTCCGGTGCCTTCACAGCCAGCTTCAAGGCCAAACATCCCCCAAAGGACTCACCGCAGAGATACAGGGCACGTCTCGGAATCTCTGGACCCAGTTCCTTCTGAATCAGGGCCGCGATGTGATCCACTAGGCCATTCCAGTCGGTCAGGTCATCCACTGGGATGGCCAGTCGCCGGATGTCGAAGGACTTTTCTAAATTTGGTATTTGGGATCGAAGTAGCTTTCCTGTCCCATCCATTCCAGGTAGATAGATAAAGAGTGGGGCCTGGGGCTGGGGATTTTGGGGCGGTAGGAAGTGGCTGAATTGATCGGCTGACATTGAGTTAGGGTGCTCACAAACACAGTGCTGATTGGCAGGAACAATGATTTTTTATCTAAACATCCAGAGGAGACTATGTCAAAAGTGACTGAATTTCGCGATGACAGGTTTCAGTGGTTTTGGTGACCCAGTCCAGGGCCTTTCTACCATGATAGCCCTGTTTCGGCCCTCTATCAACGACGATCGGTGTGCCGATCGACACTTTGACTTGGTGATACAGTACCAAGGGATGCCAGCCTGGGCGATCGAACAGCGGCTCCGAGGCATCAAACATCTGTAGCCATCGCACGGGGAACAGGCTTGTATTAATCTCGTGCTGGGCGGATATTGCAACGGGTAGGATTACTAGATCGTCTATGGGAGCTCGAAGGGCTAAGTGCGCAAACCCCCGCTGGAATGGGCTGACTATTTCTGGGGTGGTTTCTTGAACCATGGGCGTAGCACCTTCGGGAAAAATACCGATGGTTTGATGCTGCTTGAGGAGTTGGGTGGCGCGATCGAAAAAATGGCCATAGCGGGCCTTGGGCTCATCTAGGGGCAAGAATCCGAGCTGGTCCATCATTTCACCCAGTAGCGGCACCTGGCGCATATAGTGATGGCAGGCGAAATGAATTGGCTGGTTCAGGGCAGCCATCAGCACAGCAACATCCATCGCACTCCGGTGATTGCTGACGATTAGGGTCGAGCCCTTGACTGGAATTCGTTCTTTGCCCGTCACAGTGATCTGAGTCCCCATACCCGAAAGAAGCTGCTGGGACAGGAACAGAGGGTTAATGGGATAATTCAAAAGTGCGGTGAGCATATTGATTCTCAGTATGACGCATTATAGCTGCCTTGACAAAGAAAGTTGTCTTTGGGCGATCGCCCAAGGACAACTTGTTACATTGGAGAAGACTGGTGGCTCAGTTTTCTGTATCTTAGGTAACAGCTAATTGACTGACCCTAGGGACTGAAGGCACCGCTGTACATGCCAATCAAGAAAACGCCTAGGGGTAGCAGAACCAGTAACCCGGTGAGCGTTGTGGCCACAGAAGGTGTGATGTTGTTGGGGGGGTTGAGCTCGGACCGTTGGGGAAAGTTAGCTTTCATGGGGTTGCCTCAATTTGTGTCTCTTTTCTTGTATGTATCGTCCGCTAAATCTACTTGAAAAGCATCTTTATATAGAGGTGTGATCAGGAAATAGAAGCTATCCCAAAAGTGACATGGACCCAAGGTGCTCCTGAGGTCTGACCTTAGATTTACATTACTAAAGACGGATGCCGTTAGTAATCAGACCTCCTACTGTAGGGTGAGCCAGCCTTCCAACTTTTGCCCGCTCAAGGAGACACCGCCATGAAGCCACCTCTACAGCAAGAAAATCTCCAGGAAAAAATTCTCCAAAATGTCGAGGCTGTGATCGGCCTTCAAGACCAGAAGCGTCAGGATCTACCCAGGCATCATCGCCTGCTTGAGTCGGTTGCTACGGCCTTTGGGCGGCCTTGGTTCCTATACGCTGAGCTAGGATTCTTTGGAGTCTGGGGTATTGTCAGCCATTTGATTAAGATCAATTTAATGAACTGGAATATTCCTAGTTCTCCATAGTTTTGAGTGAAACAGGCTTACCAGTATTTCTACCATTCATAGAACTGGCGATAAGCAGGTTTTTCAACCAGTGGTCGTGGTATCGCATGCCATTAAGATCCTCAAACGGTG
>JAAUSA010000326.1 GCA_012031975.1 Alkalinema sp. RU_4_3
AGCCGAGTCAATCGTAAGATCTTGGCCCACACTTTGTGCTGCTGGCTCAACCACAAGCTGGGAAGGGAGTTGCTTCAGTTTGACGGGCTGATTTGTGATGCCTGAAAAAGTTGCACATCGCCTATAGATGATCTTTATATCCACCAGTCCGCGTACGGGGTCCGGATCGGTACGGATTTCTTCGAGATCGATCCTCGGTTCCCATTGTTCTAGGGCCTCTCGGACGTAGAGTTGGATCAGCAATAGGGTCTGGGTGTTGAGGGGCATGAACACCAGCTCTCCTAGGCGCGCACCAAATTCCGGGCGGTAGACACGCTCCCCCGGACTGGTCCGCAAGATGATTTGGATCGCATCTTCGACGCTGCGATCGCCCGCACTGATCTGCAAACTCCCCTGAACGTTTGTTCTGAGGGGAAAGCCTATGCCCTTACCTAAATGTTGTTCCATACATGACACCAGCAAACATGAGTCATGTAACCACTGTAGGAAGGGCGATCGAAATTGACTACCTAACTTTAGTCAGGGGTCCATGAAAAAAGCTGAAGAAGTGATCCGATAATCACTCCCCCAGCCGATGGATTTCCCAAGTTGAAGTTTGATGGTTAGGCTTTGCGGCTGTTCGTCTGCTGACGGCGCTTCAGGGCGGCGACGATCGCCATGGTGCTTAGGGCCGCGATCGTCCCAGGTTCAGGAACTTTCTTCTTGATCTCCGTTTTTGGGATCGGGGGTAGGGCATTGACAAAGGCTTCGCTGCCGCCGTTGCTGAAGGCTTGGACATGCATGCCAATGCGTAGGTTGCCCGCTTGGATTTCATCCATCACACTTTTGAGTGTTTTATTCGCTCCGAGGTCAAACAAAACGCTCAGCCACTCATTTTGACCAGCGGTGCCATTATTGACCCCCATTTGAGATACGGCCCCGTTGGCCTTTACGCCGAAGTCTGAGACGAATTTGCTGGTCAGACTGTTGCCGCCAGGTAAATTCAAGTTACCCGTGGCCTTGGAGAAGTCTACGGTACTACCACTGTCGAAAATGCTATTGATGCTTTTGAGCGAGGTGCCATTGTCAAAATAGATTTGAGTGATCGAAGAGGCTGCTGTGCCCATGTTGGAAAACTTAAAGAGGACCTGGCTGGAGGTTAAAGATTCTCCACCGCTGGCATCGGTGATATCGATCTTGAGCTGATTGCTTCCGGCGAGTGCATTTGTAGCGCTGTTGCCTGTAATATTGTTGAAGCCGAGTTGGAAGGCTTGGGCTGGGGCGGCCAGCAGTAGGATCGCGCCTGCGGCAATAGGGGATAGACAGGCGATCGCGCTGCTCGATCGCTTGCTAATTCTGGATGACTGAGATGTTGTTTTGGACATGGCAATTATATTCAGACGGGAACTTAAGGTGTGTGAAATGTGGATCGAGGGAAAACAAGCGATGCGATCGGATATAGAGCATCTGCGCCATGACTTAGTTCTGCTTGATAAAATCTTGCAGGGCTTGAGTTCTCAATCTCTACTTGTCCAATATAGATAGTCAGGATCGAGCCTGTCCACGGAAGAAAATAGAATTGTTGGCTACTTCAACTAATGGGCTAATTACTGAGGCGGAATAGCCGATATTATTGAATTTAAAGCCTCAGAGTAAGAATATATGATCCCAAAAATCCCTAAAGACAGGGTTATTACTGAGATTGATCATCAAGCTGAGTTTTGTTTATGAGTATTACTTAAATGAGACTCAGTTTGGGCGATCGGTAATTACGGCCAATGGGTTATTGATTTAGCCGCCGATTTGGACTGTGGGCAGGCCCATGGTGATGCTGTTGTTGGGGCCTATTGCTTCCACGATAGTATCGCCCTGACGACAGGCGGGTAGACCGTTGATCAGCACAGTTTGACTCCCATTGGTCACGACACCGGGGGCCGTGGGGGGGAATTGGCAGGGGTGTGGCGCAGAGGTGAATGTCGGCGATCGCCCCTAAGCTAGAGATCATGCTGCCCATGGCAGCGGCTTGGCTAGCTTTGACGGTTTCTTCGGCGGCTTTGGCGGCTGGGAGTCCGGGGGTGCCTGCTGTTGCTAGAGTGGCCGCTTCGGCGGCTTTGATCGCGATGTCCGAGGCTTGTTTGGCGGCCTGGAGGCTGGCTGCTACTGCCGCTGGGAGGCCCCGCCAGGCTGGGAGGCCGCCGATCAAGACGGTGGGGCTACCGGGGCCGCTGGTGAGAACGGGTGGTAGCGGGTGGGCGACGGGGTCGGTGATGCGGGCGGCGGGGTTTCCCATGGTGTTTTGGATTAGTTGAGTTTGATCATTGCGCCTTTGACGGTCATGGTGCCGTTGGCGGTGAGGGAGAGGTTGGTGGTGGCTTCTATGGAAACCGAGCCCATGGATTTGAGGCTGAGGCTGTTGCCGCCGTCGTCGAGTACGAGGGAATGGCCGGAGCTGGATTTCAGTTCAATCTTTTTGCCTTTGTCGTCGAGTTTGAGGCTATGGCCGCCGGGGGTTTTGATTTCGACGACTTTTTCGGTGTCGTTGAAGCTGATTTGATGGCCGTAGACGGTTTTGATTTGGACGCCCTTTTGGCTGCCGCCTTTGTCTTCTTCAGTAAATTGCATCTGGTGACCCGTGCGGGTTTTAAAGGTGCGCAGGCGAACTTTCCCGTCAGCGACAGCATCGTCAGCTTTTTCCGGCGTGGCATCTTTGCCGTTCCAAACGTTACCGATAATGTAGGGGCGGTGAATGTCGCCATGCTCGAAGCCGACTAGGACTTCATCGTTAATTTCTGGAAGACAGTCGAAACCGCGACCGCCTCCGGCTCCGATCGCCACCACTCTGGCCCAATTACTCTCATGCTCCTCAGTTAATGTCGGAAACTTCACTCGCACACGGCCCCAGCCCTTGGGATCTTTATTGTTTGTCACTATTCCTACTAAAAAGGTTTGGCCGGGTTGGAGGTGGGTTTGGGGCATGGCGATCGCCAGTAAATCCCCCGCCGCGCAGTCCTCGGACGCTGAATTCGGTGGTGTAGTTGCGTTCGCTGAATAGGTGGCGGGTGTCGGTGATGTAGTATTTGCCGCTGTATTTGCCCATTTCGGAGAGTTGTACTTGGCTGCCGACGCAGATGCGCGGATCGCCTAGGGCCTTGGCGTCGGCCTGGACATATTGCCCTTCGATTTCGTCAAACAACGCCTGGGCCATGGTGTCGGCTTCTTTGGGTTGAAAGATCGGCTGATCGGTGATGATGAGTTTTGGGTTGTTGGGTTTTTCTTTAAATACGTTGCTGGTCTTGGTGCCGGGGCCGTATTCGGTGGTGGTGAGGGTGCTGCCGGAGCTGCATTCGGAGACGATCGCCTTTTTATTTTCGTAGTCCCAGCCTCGGACTTCGACGCTTTTGATCTGTTCGGCGCTGGTGACGCGGACTTGGAAGGCGGTGAGTTCGCGGAGCCATTTGAGATCGACGGATTGGCCGGGTTTGGGTTTGCGAAAATTGAGTTTGCCGTCTTGGAGGAAGAGTTCGTAGCCGTTGCGGGCGGCGCGTTCTCGGAGGAATTCCATGTTGGTCTGGTTTTCCTGGAAGATGTAGTCGTGGGCGGGACTGGTGCTGTCGATGGTGCCTGCGGGGATGCCGTTTTCGCCGATGATTTTGTTGACGATCGCGCTGTCGGGCATGTTTTGGAAGGAGCGGTTGTGGCGGCCTCGGTGGAGGCGGTGGGCGATGTCGTAGCCGCGAAGGATGATGGGGGCTTGGGATCCTTCGGTGAAGTGGGTTTCGATGGCGGTGATTTCGCCTTTAAATACGGTTTGTTTGTGTTCTTTGGAGAATTCTTGGGATTCGGTGCTGCTGGACCTGAAGCCGATTTCGATGGCGTTGCCGATTTTGAAGTGGGTTTCGTGCTGCCACATTTTTTCGCCTTGCTTGCCGGGTAGGAGACTGTAAAATGTTTTGTGTCAGAGGTTAAAAAGTAGGATCTAATGAACTATACCTCTATCAACAAATCATGCTGAACCTTCGACCAGAACTACTTGAC
>JAAUSA010000327.1 GCA_012031975.1 Alkalinema sp. RU_4_3
TGTACCCTGATTCTAGAACCCCCGCTAGGATGCAGTTCCAGATTGCTGCATAACTTCACAATAGAGGCAGGTCTATCGAATGCCTCATCTCCATTAGTTTAGACCCTTTTGAATTTGGAATTGCTGTGGATCCGCTAGGCTCATTGAGGACACTTCAGACAGGCCAACGTCAAGAAGCGCTGACATCGGGATGACAAGGCAAAGTTTTAGGGGCGAGACGTCGAGGGGAAAATCCGACAGGTCAGTAACGACTTTGGATCCAATGCCAACGTAATCGGTTAAGGAGGGTGCAGACATAGGTTCGTGGCAGGGAAACTATATAGGTTGGATCCATTATACAAAGAGAAAGACGAAATTCAGGGCAAGTACTTACAAAAAGCTTATTTAAGTAGGAAATATCACATTGTGTGACTAGAGGAGCAGGCAGAAACATAAAACCTGATTCCGGAAAAAGCATACACACTATGTATCCCAAGTCAAAAAAAGCTACCTATGCGCTTACCTATTGTTTTGATACTTACTGGTTCGATTTTGCTAGGCCATGCGGTGGGGATTCCCTCGATCGCCACCGCGCAGCAACAACGGAACCAATCTCCTATGCTTTGGAAACTTTGGAGCGAGGGCCGGGGGTGGCCGGGTCGGAATGTTACCACCAATGAGCAAACCTATGAAGCTTCCGGACGGTGGATTTGGATCACTCTGACTATCCAGAATGTGAGCGGAGTGGCCCGTCCCACAACAGGGAGTGTTGAGTGGAAGTCGGCAAAACTAGAGGATACCCAGGGAAACACCTACGATATTGACTGGGGAGCAAGTTCAGGGGTTGAAGCAAGGGTAGACAACACCCCATTCAGACAGGCCGAAACCCGTCTTGCACGCCTGCTCTTTGACATCCCAGACAACGCCCAGGTTTCAAAACTGCGGGTAGAGGTGGAGGATGAGTCTGGCCAGATGAGAGAGTTGATCGTCAACCTGTAGGACTGGACTACCTGCTAATCAATGCAGAAGTCCAAAGCTCAAACCCCGATTCTCTCGCGATCGCCCCCAACTGGCACAAGCGACGGAATCGGCATTTGAAGCCGCGTAATCTGCGTACTACAGGCCAAAAATAGTCCAGGCCTGTAGTATGTGCCAGTTTTACGATCCGGTTGTGCGCTCGACCAGGAGTCTCAACAGCTCTTTCATATCGCGTTGAGACTCCTCTAGACAAACATCCGAGCTTCGTGGTCTTGATGCTGTTGGGCTACCGCTCGCACGAATTGAGAGATGTAGGTTTGCAGTTCGGCAATGTTGGCGGTGTTTTGAGCGGATATCTGTTCAACCCGATCGAGGGTCATATCCACTTGCTGTGGGGTTCGGTCAGTCATAATAAGCCTATAAATCTGTGTAGTTACATTCTAACCAAACCCGATCGCAACTCAATGCGATCGGGTTTTTCGTTGCATCGGGCATAATGGCGCGGATAGATGCACACCCATTACATACCCGATCGCCCACCTTCTCAGAGTGGCGATCGGGGTTTTCATAGAAGGGTGAGCTGACCCGCGCGCTCAGCTTTGAGGCGGCGCTTTGTGGCCATGGCGCGGAGGTCGTAGCGACAGTGGCAGGGGGCACACCAGGCGCGGAGGTTGGCGCGATCGCAATGCTCTGGATGATGGTCCAGGTGTGCAACGGTGAGCACGAATCGCCAGGCTTAGGGATTGAGACCGAGCCAAACTCGGCATCGTCGATCTCTTCTGTCAGGTCGTCTTCCCAGGCTGTTCCATGAAGGCGGTTGAGTAGGCCCTCAACTGATTCGCCTGGGAGACGGCATGGGCGGCCACACTCCTCACAGGTCCAGGCAACTTCGGTTTTGATTGAGTGGGCGATCGCGTCCCAGTCTTTGGGATAGAGGGATTTATCCATCGGCATTGGCGGGAACCTCCTGGGGCAGAACGGAAACTTGGTCACGGTAGAAGACGGCGGTGCGGCCTGTGGCTTGGTTGATGGTGCGTAGGCGTAGGCCGTCTTTGGAGATGGCGGTGACGCGTGCGGGGCCTAGGAGTTCTGCCCAGAGGTCGGGGGGCAGGGGCTTCTAGGGGGATTTCGTTTGGCGTCTTTGAGGCTGGGTTTCAGCGAGCGGGTTGGGAGTTTGGTGGATTCTTTGGCGCGGACCCATACCGCAGTAGCAAAGGGCACCACTATGTTTCCGATGACGATCGGCACAGGTTCAGGAAAATGTGATTCTGCACGAGTGTGTGGATCTTGCCGATCCACTCGATCCACTCGGCTACACTCGGGGTTCAAAGGCTGTGAGGGAATAGGTTTCAGCAGTTTTTCAGGGCTGTTTTTGGTCGATCCACTCAGATCCACTCGATCCACTCGCGAAAAATCTTGGTGCTCATTGATACCTTGTTTTTTGCTGAGTGGATCTGAGTGATCTGAGTGTAGTTTAAAAGATCCACTTCACTACACTTAAGGGTTTCAAGCCCTGATTGGGTTTGAAGCCCGTCCCACCCCCCTAAATCCCGAGTGGATCTGAGTGGATCGAGATTTTCATCCTCAAAATTTTCTGAGTGATTTTTGAGGAGTTCGGCTGGCAGCTCAAAACACTGTCTTGACTGTGTTTCTACTGGGTTGAGGTATTGGTTGTTACCTGTGAGCTTCGCCCTCTCCCAGGCGCGGGAGACATCCTCGTTTAGGTGGAACTTCTGGCTGGCCTGCCTTATGCCCTTGGCCCTGAGTAGGGACTCAATGATTTTGCGGTTGTAGGCGAGGGTAAAGCCCTTATCCATTTCTCGGTAGAGGGGCCAGACCCGTTCCCCTTTCTTGGGTTTCCAGTCCCCTGCTTCGGGGGTGCCTACCCAATGCTGGGGGGTGATTTGTTTGGATTTGGGTTTGCGGCCTTGGTAGGAGTAGACTTTCCGGCGATCGCTCCACTGTTTCCGCTCCACTCGCCCCAGGGGATGTCCATCGATGGGGTCTGGATATTCGTAGTAGATGACCTGTTCTTTGCCGCCTGAATCCTGGAAGCCAGTGTCTTTCCATTCCGGTGCCGGGGCTCTCCAGAATGGGGCATCCCAGGACTGTTCCCCGCCGATCGCCTTCGGTGTGAGGGTGATGTAGCCGGGGAAGTATTTGCGGGTCTGGGGGGCGCCGCGTTTCGTGAAAATGCCGCGTCCGTCTTTGGCGGTGCCTGTGCGGTCCCAGCCTTCTGGGGCATGGTCGGTGCGGTGGCAGACTGCTTTGATGATTTGGTCTTTGGCGCTGAACAGATAGCAGTAGTGATCGTTGTCACATAGAACGCATCGCTGCTTACTGTTGGCCTCGAAGGCGGTCGGCTCTACCCTAGTGTCTACCTCTTTGGGTAGAGAGGTGTTTTCTTTGGATCCGGTCATAATGGTTCTATCTCGCTCAGAAAATAGCCCTGAGGTCTTTAGCCAATCTCAGGGCTGTTTGATAGGTTTGGTTTCAACAGGGAACAGGAACTCTATGCAGCGTGACGGTTAACAGCCGGAATCACCGCGATCGGCACCTTCGGCAATCTCAATCTGATCGCCGCTGCTATACCAAGGGTCAACAGTTCTGTATCACTGGCTTCGGTTGCCTGTGAGTGCAGTTGTTCTAATACCTTGGTTACTATGTAAGGATGTCGGCATTCGAGTTCAAGCGCGATCGCTGACAAGATGGCAACAAGTTCCTGTCTATTCGCACTGGCAAGGGTCTCGCCATAGTGCCCGGTGGCAGTTTCAAGCAATCCAGACATTTTCTTCTCCTTATTGTTGGATCCCGACGTCTGCACCGTCACCACCTCCCACCGCGCGCGCATCGGCTCCGGCATCGCCGCCATCGGTTGCGCCATCCTGGGCAACAGTTCCCGCCAGGAATATGAACGCATCACCGAACTGAGTCAACGGCTGGGGGATGCGATCGCCCAAAGCACCACCACCTGGGTCACCGCCCTCACCGCCCCCAGCAGAACCACACTACGCCAAAATTCAATCAGGGGTCCGACGATCCACTCAGCC
>JAAUSA010000091.1 GCA_012031975.1 Alkalinema sp. RU_4_3
ACAAAACGTGATCAATGACAGTCCTGAAGGGACTTCCCATCTGTTAGCCCGCACTTCCAGTCGCGGGTGGGCCAGGAGCGCAGTAAAATTTTTCCGTGGGAGGATTGTTGAATTTGGAATTGCTGCAATAAAACCCGAGCAGTAGACTGCTCGGGTTTTATTGCGTTGCCAAGTAACCTACTCGATCGCGATCTTCACTTCATAGGTTGCATTACGACTCTGGGGATTTCGGCTTGCTACCTGAATTTCGCACATTCATTAATCGGCTCAACAGATCAAACCAAAAGGGCGCACCCATGGCGATCGCAATCCCACTCAACCCCCAACCCGACACCATCCGCAAAAAGGCAAAGGGCCGACGGTTGATCATATCCATCACCTGAAGTGCAATCGGCGCATCATAATTCGGCGTCACCTCCGGTGGCAAACAGGAACGATACAACTGCCGCCACTGCTCCTGGTTCAGCAGCGCATAGGGCAAATCCCCATTGGGATTCGAGGGCACCGGATCGTAGGGACAGCCCAACTGACGACTGAGATTGCCCGGATTCCAAGTAATCGGCAAAGGCATATCGCTCAAGACCTGATCGGTTTGGTTCTTCAAAGATTCCAACTCCGCTGCCACCTGGCCCGGACGGAGATTGCCAGGGGTGGTGTTTTGCTGGGCGATCTGTCCAGCGCGATCGGTCACCACCCGCCGCAAACTCTCGTCACTGGCCACGCGATCCAGAATATGAAAGGTGTCGGAGTTGGTAAAGGCCGCAATGGACAAGCCGACCAACAGCGCCACCCCCTTGGCATTGCGCTTGTAAACCCCCGAGGCCCGGCTCATCGATCGATCGAACCAAGTCGCCACTTCATCCCGGAAATGGTTCACCACATCCCGGCCCTGTTTGGTGCGGGTTTGCGCTCGCCGCGCCAGGATGCCCATGCTTTCGCGTAGAGGGGCGGGTAGGCGATCGAGCACCTGTTCGGCCTTGCGATAGGCTTTGTAATCGCGATAGATCTGATATTGTGCGTCCGTTAATTCCCCGAGGGCCATGTCCACATAGTGATCGAGTTCCTCATCGGTACTGCTGTACAGCCCATCGGCATTGTCCCCCACCACCCGATGGGCCGATTCAAAAAGTTCCGTGGCCCGTTGATTGACGCTGGCAACGATCGCCTCGGCCTCGTTCTGCACCAGACTGTAGCGGCCCGCGATTTCCTTGTAGACGGAACTGCCGCGATCGATAATCTGCGAAACCTCCTGAATTGTTGGCTGTAAACCTCCGGAGAGCAGAACGCGCTCATTGCGAATCCCAAACAGACTGAGTTTATAGGCCTTGGCCCGTTCAATGTAATAGGCTGCGTCCGGATCATCCTTGGCCGGATAGGCTTCAAAATAGCGCTCCCAAGCCTCGGACATCCGTTCAATACTGATATCTAGATTATTATTGCCCGTACGGTAGTCCCGCTCAATCTGGTGGAAATCCTCGACCAAGATCCGAAACCCCGCATCCTGACTCAAATCCACCCCATGGCGCTGGGCAAGTTCCCAAAGGCCCGTCAGCGGCGGCATGGGCTCATTCAACACCAGGCCCTCTGGCCCGACGGTCACATTGCCAATCATCTTTTGAATAAACTTCTCCAACCGGATTTCCACCAGTTGATTCACCAGCGTCGAAATCCCCAAGCGCTCCGTAAAGGCCGTGGCAAAGGTCTCCGGCTCAATGTAGGAGGGGCCTGTGCTGCGATCGCTTCCATAGGACCCCTTACGATTGCCCGGAAACAGCCAACCGCGTCACCTGCCGAAACCCCGTTCGCCAACCACACCTCGGGCCTCTTGGTTAATATCCCGCACCAGGGGATCGTCATAGATCGCATCCACCAAATTGCCCACATGGGCCTGTTCGCGGGACTGCTCGGTCCCGCCACTGAACAGATTGGTAATCGAATCCCTTAAGTGTCTAGCCCGCCATTGCAGTAGCGTTGAAACTAGCTCCTGAATCTCCGAAGCGAGGAGACTCAGGGCCAGATAAATGAAGACCAAGCTAATCACAACATCTAAAACCAAAGGCAAATTCATAGATGATTCCCTAAACGCCAATGGTTTGTATTGTAAGTCAGGGGAGCTTTGTCAACACATAGATGAGAGAAAACATGATAATCCAAATCACATCGACAAAGTGCCAATAGATCTCCGCCATCTCAATGCCCGTATGCTTCACAGAGGAGTAATGGCCGTCCTGGCGCGATCGCCACCATACCCCCAAAATCATGCAGACCCCAATCAGCACATGCAATCCATGGAAGCCCGTCATCAGATAGAAGCAGTTGGAAAAGGTATTGGTGCCTAACCCGTAGCTCAAATGGGTATATTCGTAGACCTGACCGCCCAGGAAAAAAATCCCCATGGCTGCCGTGATCAAATACCACATCTGCATCCCCGCCACGTCATCCTTCTTAATCGCCTCCTCGCCTTTGTGAATCACAAAGCTACTGGCGATCAAAACCGATGTGTTTAGAGCCGGCAGCAACAGCTCCACCTCCGTGCCCTCGGGGGGCCACTGGCCCAAGCGCCCCTTCATCACGAAATAGACGGCAAACAACGCCCCGAACATCAGCGATTCTGACAGCAAAAACGTGATCAATCCCATGGTGCGCAGATCCGGATGGGCATGGTCCCCATGGTCCCCATGAACCCCATGCTCACCATGGCCCGCCACCTGAATCAGGGCTTCCTGGGCATCAATTGCAGAATCTTGGATTTGCATAACAGTTGACCTAATCTATCGGTGAATTGAGCTAATCGGTTTGGCGGACTTCTTCTTGCCTATCTTTGCCGTAGTCATAGGGACCCGTGGTCACAACAGGCAGCACTTCCCAGTTTTCGATCATCGGCGGCGAATCCGTCGTCCATTCCAGGGTCAAGGCATTCCAAGGATTCCCCGAGGACCGCTTACCCTTAATCCAGCTATAAATCACGTTGAAATAGAAGGGCACAATCGACAGCGCCAGCAAATAGGCCCCCCAGGTACAAAGCTGATTCAAAGCCTGGAACTGCGGATCGTACATGGCAATCCGGCGCGGCATACCGCTCAGCCCCAAATTATGCATCGGCAAAAAGGTCAGATGCGTGCCAAAGAAAGTCATCACAAAGTGAATCTTCCCCAACCGCTCATCCAAAAAGCGCCCCGTCATCTTCGGGAACCAGTGATAAACCCCCGCATAGATCCCAAACACCGAGCCGCCAAACAGCACATAGTGGAAATGGCCCACGATGTAGTAGGAGTCATGGACATGCAGGTCAAAGGGCACCGCCGCGAGGGTCACGCCCGTAATGCCGCCAAACACAAACATCGACAGCAACCCCACCGCAAACAGCATCGCACTCGTATAGCGAATCTTCCCCTGCCAGAGCGTCGCCACCCAGCTAAAGATCTTCACCCCCGTGGGAATGGCCACGAGCAGCGTCGAAACCGTGAAAAACATCCGCATCCAAGGTGCAGTCCCACTGGTGAACATATGGTGCACCCAGACAAACAGCCCCACAAAGGAAATCGCTAGGCTGGAGTAGGCGATCGCCGTATAGCCAAAAATCGGCTTACGGGCATAGACCGGAATCACCTCCGACATCACCCCAAACACGGGCAACACCATCAAATAGACCGCCGGATGGGAATAGAACCAGAACAAATGCTGATAGAGGACCACGGTCCCACCTGCATCGGGCTTATAAAACGACGTGCCGAACAAAATATCAAAGGTCAGCAGCAACAGCCCGATCGTCAAAGGAGGCGTACCAATCAGGGCGATCACCGCCGCCGCAATAATCGACCAGCAAAACAACGGCATCTTCAACAGCGGCAAACTCGGAACCCGCATCTTCCAGATCGTCACCAGGAAATTCAGCGAACCCATAATCGAAGAAGTCCCGATCAAAATCAGCGCCGCCACCCAAAGCACCTGGGCCTGGGGCGCGGTGATTTCACTCAGGGGTGGGTAGGAGGTCCAGCCAGCCTGGGCTCCACCGTAGATAAAGCTCACGGCCAGCAGCAGCGCCGCCGGAGGATTCAACCAAAAGGCCAGGGCATTGAGTTTCGGAAACGCCATATCCCGCGCCCCGATCATCAAGGGAATAAAGTAATTCCCAAAGCCGCCGATCGTCGTCGGAATCACCCACAGAAAGATCATCACCGTCCCATGGTTCGTCAGCAGCGCGTTATAGAGGCTAGGATCGACGAAATCCGGGTCGGGGGTACGCAACTCAGTACGCATGGCAATAGCCATGGCACCGCCCACGAGATAGAAAATAAATCCCATCACGATGTACTGAATACCAATCAACTTATGATCAACATTAAAGGTGAAATAGTCATACCACTTCCACATCCTGTAGGACGGGACTTCCTCGATCTCGGGGGGTGGAGGCGTGGGTTGGGCGATGACTCGCGGGTTCGTCTGTGTCATGGTTTTGCTTATTAAAGAGGGTTTCTAAAAGGAGCGTGTGGAAGGCTTGGGCAAGGTCTCAGCATTGAGGCCAATTTCCTGGGCATAGGGAGCCAAATATTCCTCGTCACTCAATTGCGCCACAGTCATGGGCACCTTGCTCGGCTTGGCCGCGACCTGGCTGGTTTTGACCCATTCGGCGTAGTCCTCGTCGCTATGGACGATCGTCTGGGTCCGCATGCTGCCATGGTAGGAACCACATAATTCCGCACAGAAGACCGGATAGGTCCCAGGTAGGGTTGCCACGAACTGAAGGCGCGTTTCCTCACCGGGGATCACGTCCTGCTTGAGCCGGAACTGGGGCACCCAGAAGGAGTGAATCACATCCACGGCCTTCATTTGGAGCCGCACGCGGCGACCCACGGGCAGATGGAGTTCTCCCACCGTAATTCCCAAATCCGGATATTCAAACAGCCAGGCAAACTGCATGCCTGTCACATTGACAGTCAAGTCAATTTCGTCCGCTTCATCACTCAGACGGTTACCAATCCCGTAATAGCTAGAAGCAATCTGTTCTTTCGCCTCAGGCAATGGAATCACCGGAGCCGCCTTGGCCATATCCGCCGACATCGTTGCCGCCATGGCCGATCCTGGGGGCATAGCCGCCATAGCAGCGCTATCCATTCCCGCCATTTCAGTCCCAGGGGACTCAGGCTGCTGGACATGCATGTGGCCCGGAGGGCTGGCTAAATGGAGGCCGCCCATGTCTTCGTAGACTTCAACACTATAGACACCAATACCAATTACAATTACCGCCGGAATCGCAGTCCAAACAATTTCCAAGGGAAGATTGCCCTCAATATCTGCGCCATCCGTCTCATCCCCAGGGGGCTGGCGGAAGCGAATCATACTGTAGACAATTAAGCCCTCGGTCAGAATGAATAGGGCCGTACCAATCACCACCATCACATTGAAGAGATCATCCACCAAAGGGGCCTGCATCGAAGCCTGCTCTGGTAGAAGGTGGTTATTGAGGCCAAACCAAAAGCTGAAGATGGTGCCTAAAATTCCAGCAATAATGACTAGAACGAGAGACGTAGTTCTGTTCATATGAATTTCACCGGGGTTTGCACGCGTCTTTACATCCTAAGGTAGACCAGCTTGCACTGATTCGGGTCAGGGATGGGGCGAAGCTTTGCGTTTTCTTTAGGATCAGGTGAACACTGTCACGAACTGTAACGACATATTTCCGATGATTTGGAAGAATCTCTAAAGCTTTAGGAACTTTTACAGAAAATTGTTCCACATTGGAATACAGCAATTGCGAGAAATAGCTGGATATTTTGATAGCTGCGTACCGAATGGCTTAGCAACCCCCTAGCTTCAAACCTACCTAATCGCTTTACCTATGGCTGGAATTGTTTTAACGCAACGCACGAAGCGCGACGGGCCGATCGCTGGCAATCCGGACCTAGCGCGATCGCTCTCCCGATTTGCCCTGGGTTTGGCCCTGACCACCGTTGCCCTGATGGCCCTCGGCAGTGCCACCCGCGTCATGAATGCGGGTCTGTCCTGCCCCGATTGGCCCCTCTGCTACGGCACATTATTGCCCCATATGAATCTCCAGGTGTTCCTGGAGTGGTTCCATCGTCTAGTGGCTGCCTCCATGGGGTTCGGGGTCATCACCCTGGTGAGTGTGGCGGTTTGGCGGCGGCGGGAATTGCCCGGCTGGACCCCTGGTGCCATGGCCGTTGCCCTTGGGTTGGTCCTGGTGCAGGGGCTGCTGGGGGGGTTAACGGTTACCGAATTATTGCGATTTGATATTGTCACCGCCCATTTGGGTACGGGCCTCGCCTTTTTCTGTACCCTGCTCGCCATTGGTTTGGCCCTAAATCCCAGAGATGAAACCGCGACTGTCAGTACGCCCGGAGCCCTGCCTTGGGTGGGATTGACCGCAGCGATCGGCATTTATCTCCAAAGTTTGCTCGGCGGTTTAGTGGCTTCCAGATGGGCTGTACACCAGTGCTTTGGCACCGCTCAGCTCTGTTTGGTGATGAACAGTCACATTGCAGGGGTGTTCCCCGCGACCTTGGCTGTCATGGCGATCGTCCTCTGGACCAGATATCAGAAAAAAAATATCGCAAATCTTAATCCCTGGTTGACTCGGATTGCCCACAGCGCACTCCTGCTGCTATTAACGCAAATAGCCCTGGGGATCACCACCTATCGCCTCCGCCTGCAAGTGGAAGTATTGACGGTGAGCCACCAAATGGTCGGCGCATTGTTGCTCGGGAGTTTAGTCGCCTTTACGACGGTTGCCTGGTGCGATCGCGCCAAGGTTTCATCAACAGCAGCAACACCAACATAGGATGCGTTTCTTGCAGCGCAAAAAACCATCCCAGTCTATCCAAAACCTCCCTGAACTCAGTCCCACCGGAGCCACACCATGCAAGACACCCTCTCTCTCCGCCGTAACGAAAACCTCGGCCAAGTCCTCTATAGCTACTACCAACTGACAAAACCCCGAATTATTTTGCTGCTCCTGTTCACCACCGCCGCTGGGTTGTGGGTGGCAGGCCATGGAGAAGTCGATCCGAAAATTGGTCTGATCACGATGTTTACCGGGGCCTGTGCCGCCGGAGCCGCCAACACGATTAATTGTCTGTACGATCGCGATATCGATCAAATCATGTGCGCACCCAATCACGCCCCATTCCCTCGGGCCGGGTCAGCCCCCGCGATGCTTTGATCTTTGCAATTACCCTGACGGCCCTCGCCATGGGATTGCAAACCTACTGCGTCAACCTGCTCAGCGCCCTCTTAGAAATGTCTGGCATCTTCTGCTACGTGGCCGTCTACACCCACTGGCTCAAGCGCCATAGCACCCAAAACATCGTGATCGGCGGCGCCGCCGGAGCGATCCCGCCGCTGGTGGGCTGGGCCGCCGTCACCGGAGAACTCTCCTGGGCCGCCTGGGTGATGTTCGGGATCATCTTCCTTTGGACACCGCCCCACTTCTGGGCCTTGGCCATGATGATCCGCGAGGACTATGCCAAGGTCGGTGTGCCCATGCTGCCCGTGGTCGAAGGCGAAGCGCCGACGGCAAAGCAGATCTTCATCTACACTCTAGTCCTGCTACCCGCTAGCCTGCTGCTGGTCTATCCTCTGGGTGTCATGGGGGCTTTCTACACCATCGGTGCCGTAGTCTTGGGTGCTATGTTTATTCAGAAGGCCTGGGTGTTGCTCCAGACGCCGACGGATAACCAGATTGCCCGATCGCTCTTTAAGTTCTCCATTGTTTACATGCTGGTCCTCAGCCTGTTCATGGTGGTCGATAGCATCCCCGCCGTCCAGGTCCTGTCCAGTACGATCACCACCTTTGCGCTAAGCATTTCTCCAAGCATCTAATGAATACCCTCGCCAAACCCGCCATCTCCATCCATCACCTCAGCAAATCCTGGGGCGATCGGCCAGCGGTTCAGGATCTCTCCCTCAGCATCTATCCGGGAGAGATCTTCGGCCTCCTCGGCCCCAACGGTGCTGGCAAAACCACGACGCTGCGCTGTCTCTGTGGATTGGTTCAGCCCGATGGCGGGGAGATTGAGGTATTGGGCTTAGATGCCTTGGCTCACCCTCGGGACCTGCGGCGGATGCTCGGCTATGTTGCCCAGGAGATCGCCCTCGACAAAGTACTCACGGGCCGCGAACTCTTGGAACTCCAGGCAGCGCTCTACCATATTCCCAAGGCCCTGATTGCTGAACGAATTGAGCAGGCCCTAGAAATGCTCGATCTTCAGGAACCCGCCGATCGCCTAATCGGCACCTACTCCGGCGGCATGAAAAAACGCCTGGACCTGGCAGCGGGCCTCCTCCATCAACCCCAAATCCTAATCCTGGACGAACCCACCGTCGGCCTCGACATCGAAAGCCGCCAGATGATGTGGACCTTCCTACGGGACATCAAACGCCAAGGCACCACCGTTGTCCTGACCAGCCATTACCTCGAAGAAGTCGATGCCCTCAGCGATCGCGTGGCGATCATCGACCAAGGAAACGTGATCGCCAAGGGCACCCCCAGCCAGCTCAAGGAGAAACTGGGGGGCGATCGGATCACCCTGCGCCTGCGGGAGTTTACGCCAGACCATGAGGCCCAGCATGCCAAAACCCTGTTGGAATCCCTCAACATGGTACAGAATGTCATCATCAATGGCAGCCAAGGCAATGCCCTGAACCTGGTGGTCGCGTCGGACGCGGCAGGGGGAGATGGTGCCTGGGCGGCGGTGGCGGCGGCCTTGCGATCGGCCAGCTTGCCCACCTTCAGCATCACCCAAGCTAAACCCAGCCTAGACGATGTCTACCTAGCGGCCACGGGGAGAACCCTGACGGATGCGGCCCTAGCTGAAACGGGAGGGCGAAAAACCAAGTAAGCTAAATCTATCGAGGTTACAGACGCTCAGTTTTGCCAAACCTCTGGCTTAATGGTTTGTAACGGAGAGGATTTTCTCGGTTTCCGTCAAGGGTAGTCGCATCGCCGTTTTTGATTTTCTGTCCTAATCATCAATTGCATTCTCTGAAGGTGGCTGGTTATGTTTGACGTCGGACGGGATTTGGGGCTGTTTACTTGGATTGTGGCGGGGCTTTGTGCCAGCCTGGCCACGGGGAGCATTGTGGGGGTGATCACTTCAGCCCCCCTGCGCACCTACAAGATGGCGATGTGGTCGTTTTTGGGTGCGGGCATGACCTGGGCGATCACCTCCCTGCTCTGTGGTCTGGTGGTTCAGTTCCTGCTGAGCGTCCTGATGATGCACCAGTTCTGGCTGTTTGGGCTGTTGGCGGGGCTGTTTTCCATCGCGCTGAGTGCCATGTTGATGCGGCTGGAGCGCAGCAATCGATCACTGCGCTGGGCACTTTTGGGCTCCCTGTCGGCCTGGCTGACGGTCTCGATCGGCAGCGTGGTCGCCTACCAGAATTTCACAGGTCCCGTGGCGGAGGCCGCAGGCAACAGTCTCCCCGATGGCTTTTGGGTCTGCATCATTGTCAGCATGGCCCTCAGCACCGTCCTCGGCGCCTGCATCGGCGGCATGATTTTCCGCCAGCGCAGCCTCTGGCGCTCCTAGTTTTTGACTTGCAAACTATTCCATTGCCCGAGGGCGTACCATGACCCGCATCGCACTCCAACCCCAAACCTCAGCGGCATCCTTTAGGGATCTCCGCCAGGAAACCGCTGCCCTGACCAAGCGCCTGTTCATCCAGCTCAAGCGCCGTCCCTCTACCTTAGTGGCCGGGATTATTCAGCCCTTAATGTGGTTGATCTTGTTTGGCGCCCTGTTTCAGAATGCCCCTCGGGGTTTTTGGGGACCGATGGGAGCTATGGGCAGTTCGTGGGGGCGGGGATCATCGTGTTCACGGCCTTTGGGGGGGCGCTGAATGCGGGGTTGCCTGTGATGTTCGATCGCGAGTTCGGCTTCCTGAATCGGCTGCTGGTGGCTCCTCTCGTTTCGCGGTTCTCGATCGTGTTGGCCTCGGCCCTGTTCATCACCGCCCTGAGCTTTATCCAAACCCTGGTGATCATGGCGGCGGGGACGCTCTTGGGCATGGGGTTGCCCGGTTTGAGTGGTTTGGGCCTGATCGCCCTGACCTTGCTGCTGCTGATTCTGGCGGTCACTGGCGTTTCCCTCGGCCTAGCCTTCTCCCTCAAGGGTCACATTGAGCTGATCGCCATTATTTTCGTCACCAACCTGCCCCTGCTGTTTTCCAGCACGGCCCTGGCTCCCCTCTCCTTCATGCCGACCTGGCTGCGCTGGATCGCTTCGCTAAATCCCTTGAGCTATGCGATCGAAATCATCCGTACGGCCTACAGCGATCCCCACTGGCAGTTTGGGCAAACCATCCTCACGGCTCCCTTTGGCTCGGTGACGATCGCCGGAGGTTTAGTGACGCTGGTGGTTTTGACGGGAATCACAATCCTGGGGATTCGGCCTTTGCTCGATCGCAAGTTAGGTTAAGAAAAGTTTACAGATTGCGGGTCAAGATAGAATCCACATCTTGAGACCCATGAAGTAGCCTGACAATCTCAATGGTTTCCGGTTTGACGCGATAAAAGATTAAGTACCGTCTAAACCCCTTAATCCGCCACTTCCTGAGGGATTGCGTCTCCCCCACTTCATATTGCTGCCCAATCAACGGCATCCGAGCAATCTCAACGAACGTCGATCGAGCCGCATCAAAGAAGCGCATGGATACTTCTGGGTCAGATTCGTCCAAATAGTCGCAGAAGTCCATCAAGTCTAGCTGTGCTTCTGGCGAGAGAATAATCTTCGTCGTCATGTTACTTGCTTACCTGAGACCGAACCTGGCGTTCCCGGCGTTTCTGATCCCACCATTCATCCGTAAGTTCGATGCCTTCACCGCGATCGAGGCTTTCAATGCCCTGAAGGAGGAGTTGATCAAGTTGTGCTTTAGATCGGACTTTAAGATGATCAGGTGCGCCATGATCGGCATCAGGCTGAAGTGATTGCGCCACCTGAAGTAGCTGGTCCTGGGCTTCAGAACCTAGTTCATGCCAGTATTCAAGCAGGAGTTCTTCTTTACTCACGATCTATGGGACCTCGATTCCTGGACTTGCTTCTATTTTAAGTGATCTGATTGCAACTCCACCCTAGGCTGGACAGGGAATCCTAGGTTTCATAGGGAAACTTTGGCATGGTGGGAGTCACGATCCTGGGGATTCGGCCTTTGCTCGATCGCAAGTTAGGCTGAGGGCGCTGTGGTTTGTATACCTAGAGATTGGATACATAGAGATAGGGCAGAGTAACCTGTGCCGGGGGGGTAACCTGCGGGTACTATCGTCATAGCTCCTTCGCACCTTCCCCATGCGCAAACTTCTTTCCAATAGCCGCCATTTCATTCTGATCGCCGTGATCATGTCCTTCATCGCGGCCCTGATTACCCTGGTCTATGGAGCTGTGCAGATGCTCGGAACCATGCTGTGGCTCTTCCGAGAAGGTGGCGTCTCCAGCAGTGCCTCCAAGAATCTCGTCGTTTCGCTGATCGAGGTGATCGATATGTTTCTGCTGGGCACCGTCTTCTACATCACCTCCCTCGGACTGTACGAACTGTTCATCGACGACCGGGTCGAAGTCCCTGAATGGCTTGAGATCCACTCGATCGATGACCTTAAGGGCAAACTGATCAGCGTGGTGGTCGTGGTTTTGGGCGTGCTTTTCCTAGGTAAGGCTGTGAGCTGGAATGGGGAAGATAATTTCCTCCCCTTCGGTGTCAGTGTGGCATCGGTGATCGCCTCGCTCACCTACTTCCTCTCGGCCAAAAACAAACAGGGCAACAGCAAGTACTAGAGCAACTTCCCGGCGATCGCCGCAAACAAGAAAGCCGCAAACCCCAGACGGTACCAAACAAACACCCAGGTGCTTTGGTTCTGCAGGAATTTCAACAGCCAGGCAATAGACAGGTAGGAAAAGATAATCGTGGAAATCACCCCGACGATCAGCGGCAGGGCCATAGGGGTTTCCTTCAGGGCGTCCTTACCCTGGACAAGGGTGGCGATCGCCAGGGTCGGAAACCCTAGCAAAAAGGAAAACCTTGCCGCCGTCGCCCGCTCTAGGCCGAGGAACAACCCCGCCGTCAGGGTCGAGCCCGATCGCGAGGCCCCCGGCAGCAGGGCAATCATCTGGCCCAGACCCACCAGCACCCCATCGGACACCTGGAGCTGATTAAACTCCCGCGATCGGCTGCCAATCTTTTCCGCCAGACCCAATAGCAGGCTCATCACCACGGACATGGCGGCAATCAAGGCCGGACTTTCCAGGGTAATCCCCTGCTTCTTCAAAATCATCTTCAGCAGCAGGCCGCCAAGGAGCGCTGGTACTGTCCCGATCGCAATTCCCACAAACATCTTCCATTCTTCACGCTGCCAGTTCCCCGACCGAAAGGCCGCCCAAGCGCCCTTCAAAATAAAGTTAAAGTCCTTCCAAAAATAAGCCAACACCGCGATCACGCTGCCAAACTGAATGCCATCGATCGCTTCCTTGCTCCAAGTCGCCTTCCAGCCCAGAATGTCCCGGAAAATAATCAAATGGGCCGTGCTGCTGATCGGCAAGAACTCCGTAATGCCCTGGACCAGACCCATGACAATGCCCTGAAAGATGACGACTAGGGATCTGGCCTCAGGATCCGCTATGGAGGTTTGGGCCAGGGTCAGAGGGGTCGAAAGCGCGTGAATAGAGTGAAACATGAAAACTCGAAGAGTAGAGAGGATCGGATGGGTGAAGGAACTGGCAGCGACTATCGGCCCAATTCATATTACAGGCAGTGGGAGGCTTTCTCCGGCTGATTTCACCCATATACATCACAACTTCCGCCGATCGGCCCAGGCTGGATTTTAGGCTTGGGGCTTGGGGCTCCGAGGGGGTTTATGATATGTTAAGGGATATTAATCAAATTTAAGGATTCCTTGCACCTGTGCTGTCGTCCCCCCCTGAATCTCGCGTCCTATTGCCTTTGGTGGAGCCTTCTTCTCCACTGACCCAGACGCGATGGTCTCCCACCGACCGTAGGTCATCGACGTCTCAGAACTGGCAGGTTTTTGCAGCAGCAGTCTTTTTAGTTTCCGTTCCGGTTTTTTTGAAGCACCTTTAGTTCGCTATCTGCCTGAGGTGAGTCTGGCCAGTACGGCGCTATGGCTAGGTGCGGGCCTCTACTTGCAGCGCAATCCCAAATTGGCGCTCTGGGGCGATCTTTTAGTGGGCTTTAGCTGGACCTGGATGGCGGGCTCCCTCTATTGGGGCTGGTTACGGATGGATCCCATGCTCCATCTGCCCGTGGAGGCGATCGCGCTACCGATCGCCCTAGTCGGGTTGCAACGGAATTGGTGTCGCATTGGTCAGAGTTTTTATTTGGGGTCGCTGTTTGGCACCATCATCACCGATCTGTATTTCCATCTGGTGGGCCTGATTCCCGCCTGGAAGCAGATCATGCTCAACCCCTCGGAGTCAGCCCTGGTTTTGCAATCGGCCCTAAGCTTGGTCTATACGCCCTGGGGTCTGGCCTGGGCCGCCGTCCTGACAATGGTTTTGCTGTTTGTTGGCTCGATGGGCCTGGTGGGTCGCAAGCTGGAGTGGCTGGCGTTTAGCGGTGCGGTGCTGAGTACGCTACTTGTGGATGGTTTGTTTTGGCTGGCGGCGGCCCTGGCCTAGGTTAAAACAATAGTTAAAACAATCAGTCAAAAGACATATATCTGAGGGAGGAGGCTCGATTCCACCCTTAAATCATGTCGTACAAAATTGCCCCGACTGGGGAACGATCGAGTAGGGTATAGATATCTTGCGTAATAACAAACCTGTGGTCACGACCCAATCCACGCCTCATCTAGTTTTGTTCACCGCCTCTGGGAACCAGCACTTGCCCCTTCGCGAAGGGAACTGCTGGACCGTGGGGCGCGGGGACGATAATGATTTTGTGATTACCGATCGATGGATCTCCCGCAACCATACGATGTTCCAGATGATGGACAGCGGCGAGATGTACTTGATTGACCTGGGCAGCCGCAATGGCTCCTTTGTCAATGGGCGGCGGGTCAGCATTCCGGTCACACTCCGGGACGGCGATCGGCTCACCTTTGGCCAGACGGAGCTGGTGTTCCACCATCCGCGATCGGAGCCGGACATCATGGCCCTGCGCAATGTACAGGACTTCACGGCCACGGCGACCCTCCATGTGCGGCGGCTGATTTCGGTGCTGGTGGTGGATATTCGCGACTACACGGTTTTGACCCGCAAGATGGATGAGAAAATTCTCTCGGAAATGATTGGCCAGTGGTTCCGGCAGGCGGGGGAAATCATTCGTAACAATGGCAGTTGGGTGGATAAGTACATTGGCGATGCCGTCATGGCGGTCTGGATTCATCGCTCCCAGGAGGCCGTGGCTGGGGAGGAGCTATTGCCAACCCTGCGGGTTGTCCGGGACCTCCATGCCATGACCAATGAGCTGACGAGCCGCTTTGATGTGCCCTTCCCCCTCAGAATTGGCGCCGGGATTAACACGGGCTTTGCCATGGTGGGCAACACGGGCAGCGGCGATCGGCCCGACTACACGGCCCTGGGAGACACCGTCAATGCTTCCTTCCGGCTGGAGTCGGCCACGAAGCAGATTGGCATGGATGTGGCGATCGGCGAGACCACCTACAACTATTTCCTCAGCCTGGGCAGCGACTCCCATTGCTTCCAGAAGCGCACGGTGGAACTGAAGGGCTACGATGTGCCGACCAACGCCTATGCCTGTGATTTTGCCGAGTTGAAGGAATTCCTGGCGGAGCAGGGGGTGTAGGATCACCGCCCCTTCTTGAAGATTTTGCCCGCAACATGGCACCGATCGCCCTTGGAAATGATAGGCTCTATTACAAAGCTGTGTAGAGACGTCTGCTCATTATTATGGGTGGGAGGGATTTTTAATATGAAACGGTTGGTTCGTTGGTTATCTGTATTGAGCTTGGTTCTGACCAGCTGCTTCGGACTGGGCATGCCAGCTATGGCTGCTAATTTGACTGGTAATTTTACGGTTTCGGCCTTGCTTTCTACCCCCGTTTTGGTGGCGGCAAACGTTGAGAAGGAAGATCTGCGCAACAAGGTCTCGGACAAGCTGACCACTTCCTTTGGCAAAAAGATCGATCTCAACAACACGAACCTGCGCGCCTTCCGCAACCTGCCTGGCATGTACCCCGGTATTGCCGCCTTGGTTGTTAAGAATGCACCCTACGATCGCGTTGATGATGTGCTGAACGTGGCGGGTCTATCGGAGGACCAGAAGGAAACCCTCCGGGCCAACTTCGACAACTTCACTGTGACCGAGCAGGAAGAAGCCCTCACCGAAGGCAACGATCGCATCAACAATGGTATCTACCGCTAGGGTATTTACCCTGCCAATTGGGTCCATCAATGGATGGGCCAATGATTCAGTTCCCAGGCTCTCCCCCCAGTGCTTTTTGTGCTTCAGTGGCGGAGAGTTTTTGCTTTTAGGGTGAGGCTCCATGGTCGATCGGTTTGATGTTGTCGTTGTGGGTGCGGGGGCCGCAGGTCTCTATACGGCCCTCTGTCTACCCGAACAACTCAAGGTGGCGGTGATTACGAAGGGGGAGCTATCGCTGTCCGCCAGTGACTGGGCGCAGGGGGGCATTGCCGCCGTAGTGGACCCCCAGGATTCGACGGAACTCCACCTGGCGGATACCCTGCGGGCCGGGGTGGACCTATGCGATCGCGCCGCCGTCAAGGCCCTCGTCGAACAGGCCGCCGACTGCATCCAAACCCTCTGCGACATGGGCGTGGCCTTCGATCGCACGGGCGGCAAACTGGCCCTCACCCTGGAGGCCGCCCATTCCCGCAGAAGGGTACTCCATGCCGCCGACACAACGGGCCGAGCCGTGGTTTCGATCCTGCTGGAACAGGTAATGGCGCGGCAAAACATCCAATTACTCGCGCCAGCCTTGGTGCTCGATCTGCACCAGGTTGAAGGGCGCTGTCGAGGACTACGCATCGCCTATGAAGGCGAGATTCAAACCCTGCATGCCAACGCTGTTATCCTGGCCACGGGTGGCGGTGGTCAGGTGTTTGCCCAGACGACCAATCCGGCGATTAGCACAGGGGATGGGGTGGCGATCGCCTATCGCGCAGGCGCCGTACTCCGGGACCTGGAATTTGTCCAATTTCACCCCACGGCCCTCACCGTCCCCGGTGCCCCGAGGTTTTTGATCAGTGAGGCGGTGCGGGGAGAAGGGGCTCATCTGGTCGATCGCACAGGCTATCGCTTCGCCTTTGACTACCACCGAGATGGCGAACTGGCCCCCCGCGATGTGGTCAGTCGGGCGATCTTCAGCCATCTGCAGGCCACGGAAAGCGATCCGGCCTCGGCCCATGTATTGCTGGATCTGCGATCGATCCCCCCCGACACCATTCGCAAGCGCTTCCCCAACATCATCCAAGTCTGCCAACGGTGGGGAGTGGACCTGTTTTCCCAGCCGATCCCCGTTACCCCGGCGGCCCATTACTGGATGGGCGGTGTCCAAACGGACCTAGACAATCACACCAGCCTCCCCGGCCTCTATGCTGTGGGCGAAACCGCCAGCACCGGGGTCCACGGCGCCAATCGTCTGGCTAGTAATTCTCTGCTCGAATGCATTGTCTTCGGGGCAAAATTTCGCGATCTAGCCCTGGATCCCCCCCTGGAAGCGGGTGAAACTGCGATCGCCCACTATGGCGAATTCCGCTGCCCCCCTGGCGACGTCCAGGCCCTCGAACAGATGCGCCAGGAACTGCCCAAAATCGTCTGGCAGGGAGCAGGCATCTGCCGGGAAGCAACGGTGATGGCGGAGGCCATCGATCGGGTCCAAACCATGATCGATCGATTTGACCAGCTCATCACCAGTGAAAAACTCAAACAGCCCGGCCATTGGTCCTTCCAGCCGGAGGACCTGGCCACGATCCGGGCCTGGTCAGAACTGCGCAATCTGCTGGATGTGGCGGAATTGCTCCTCAAAAGTGCGGCCTTTCGCACGGAAAGTCGGGGTGGCCACTATCGATCGGACTACCCCGAAACTGCTACAGACTGGACCGTTCATACCCTTATACAAAAGTCCGACTCAGGACCCCAGTGGCGCACCAAGCAGGTCTCGCCCTAGCGGCCCAAATCCAAGACAATCTTCTATTTTCTCTCTTCTCTCTTCTCTCTTCTAAGCCGCTGCCTCCAGGACCAGCCCCTCGGAGATCGCTTCCATGGCCAACTCTTGACAGGCGATCGTATCCGACAGAATCGAGCTGGCCATCATGCCCGTATGGATCTCCAAATGGGCACCCAGGGGCGACTCAAAAATCAAGCGCTGGCTGGGAAAGACCACACGCTCAAAGTACCAGCCAGGAATATCTGTAATCCGAACCACCTGGATCTGGGGGGTGACATTGGTATAGCAGCAAAGCAGGCGAGCGGCTTCCTGGGCCAAAACAGAATCAAAAAGTTGTGCCATGGTGTTTGTTATAGGTCGAGTTGTGTGGGGAGGCGGTGAAAAACAGGCGATACTGCAAATTAACACCCGATCCCAACCCTTGTTGTAAAGTCAACTACCGTCCTGAAAATTATCCCGAGCGATCGGGGATCGAACCCGCTGCTGGCTGAGAAAATGCTATCGTAAAGATATATAACAACCTCTCAGATAGGCCTGCCATGGATAAGATTCTCTACGTTCGCCTGCCCTGCAATCCGATCTTTCCCATCGGTGTGGTGTACCTAGCAGATCACGTCCATAAACAGTTTCCCCAGGTGCAGCAGCGAATTTTTGACCTGGGTACGATTCCGCCCCTGGACTATGCAAGGGCTATGGAACAGGCAATCGACGAATTCCAGCCCGAGGTGATTATTTTCTCCTGGCGAGATATCCAGATCTACGCCCCAGTCGGCGGACGCGGCGGCAACCCGTTGCAAAATTCCTTCGAGTTTTTCTACTCCCGCAATATTTTTCTGAAGGCCAGGGGAGCCCTGGGCGGCCTGAAGATGCTGATCTGGTACTACAGCGAACTCTGGCAAAACCTCAGCCTGATCCGCCGGGGTACCAAGCGCGCCAAGCGCCACAATCCCCAACTCAAAACCGTGGTCGGTGGCGGCGCAGTCAGCGTTTTCTATGAGCAGATCCAGAAAATGCTGCCGAAGGGCACGATCGTCTCCGTCGGTGAAGGCGAAGCCCTGATGGAAAAGCTGGTGCGTAACCAGTCCCTGGACCAGGAGCGTTGCTACATCGTGGGCGAAGCAAAACCCCGCAAGCGCCTGATCCATGAGCAGCCAGCGGCCATCGAAAAACCGCCTGCAACTATGACTATATCAAGAGCATCATGGCGGGACTTTG
>JAAUSA010000092.1 GCA_012031975.1 Alkalinema sp. RU_4_3
GGGGACTGGGGGTGAGGAGGGGGGTGAGGGCCAGCGTCAGCATTAGGGCACAGGGGGCTAGGGGTCAACCGTATATCTATCTAGGGTTCCCTAAGTTTTTGGCGGCTAACCTTTGGTTTCTTGCGCAGAATGGCCGATCGCGGCTAGTTGCTGGTTTGTTGGCGATCGAAGAGGGGTTTGAGGGCTTTGGCTTGGGTTTCCCATTCTTCGAAGGTGGTGGGTGGGCTAAACCAGGTGGCTTCGCTGTCGGGGCTGCGGCGATCGTACATGGCGTCGAGGGCTTCTGTATCGTCGCGATGCTTGAGGGCATAGGCTTTCAGTTCGGCCCAGGACATTTCACTATAGTTCGGTTTCATCCAGGAACCTCCATTCCCCGTCTCGGGTGATGATGAGTTGTAGTTCGTCGTTGGCAAATACATAGAGAATTCTGCTACTAGGACTATAGCGAAAAATTTGGATGTTGCGGTAGCAGTTAGACAACATCTGACAAACGAAGACACTGGTGGAATTTTGCGCAGCCGTAGGTAACAAAGTAGCCTCTTGCTTTAGGAAACATATGTTCCAAGATCGCATAAGGTTTGATAGGTTGACATCTGCCTTGAGACTTATGCCTAGGGAGTGATGTTGTTGGCGTGGGGCGATCGCCTCTCTGGTTTTGAAAGATCGCTATACTGGGGAGGTGATTTCGTGGGTAATCCATCGATGACAATTGCCACATCTTGTTCAATTCAGTCTGGGCCTGATCCTGAGGTGATGGCTTATATGAAGCGGCAGCGATCGCCTTTATTCACGATAGCTGTTGCAGATCATAAACCTCAAACTCCTCCACGATCGCGCCCTCAATGACCCAGGGCGACCAACTCCGCACCTGGGCACAAGAACAACTGAAACTCCTGGAGGCAAACCCCTGATAAGCCTCTGCTCCATGGCGATCGAGCAGCAATGTGAAAAAACGATCGCTCAATCAGAACTTGATGAAAACCTAGTCTTGAGAGTGGTCTACCGTGACTTTTCCGCCTTCATCTTCATCATTACCCTTTACCCAGGAAAAAGGAGCCGCTATGAAAAAGATACACTACAGTAAAGATATTGATGCCCTTCTCATCGAGCTGTCAGACTCGGCGATCGCCTATGCCGAAGAAGATGGGAAGATGATTCTGCACTACTCTGAAGATGATAAATTAGTGCTTATCGAGATCTTAGATCTAGCCCAGTTTATGGCAACTGATGAAGGCGGGTTCAAGGAGTTGGTCTATAGCTAGAAAAGTAATCACAGGAGATTGAAAAGCCATGAATCAGAATGACCCATGAACCAATACAGCATGCTCATTCAATGGTCCGAAGAAGATCAGCTCTTCCTCATCACAATTCCTGAATTTAGCGATGACCTACGGTCGGTCGTAGACCATCGCGTCATCATGCCCTGCACCCACGGTAAAACCCGCGAACTCCATCGATCGGATTTTATTGACTCATTCGCAGCTGTTCTATTTGAGGAATAGTTAGCCCGGTGAGCTTAACGATTAGTTCTATAGGGCAACCTTCACGAAGGGCGGCGATCGCAACGTTCTGCATGCTTTGCTCTATGCCTCGTTCGGTGCCTGCTTCAAGCCATTCTTGTTGCTTTTTCAGGTAGGCAGCGGATAGGTTCATGATTAGTTCCTCATCTTCTGGGTTGAGTTGGCCGCGACTTTCTAGGTCGGCGCGGTAGTCGGTGAGTAGCTCCTCTATGTTAACACGGAGGTTATTGCGAGTGGGCTGCTGGGCAAATTCTTCGATCGCTTGGCGTTGATTACTCTCGCGGCCCAGGATGCGGAGCCAGAGAGTATCTTCAGTTTTTGGGAGCTGATGCACAACGATGAGGCCCGTTCGTTGGAGTTTTGGGAATTCGTAGACGCCGGGGGTATCGGTGGGTGTCACTCCGAAGCCTTGGCGGATTTCCTCGGAGGCTGTGGGCATGATCAGCCAGAGATAGGGAAGTTTTTCTTCGGGGATGGTTTTATTTTTGCTTTGCGGAGGTCTTCGGCTTCGAGGTCGTAGAGTTTACCTTGGCAGGCGCGAATTTCGGCGGCGGTGGCGGGGTTGCGGAAGACTTCGATGAGGGCATTACGGGTGAGGAGCTGACCGAGTAGGCCTAGTTGTTGGCGATGTTTTTTGGCTTTGGCGGTGAGTTCAAACCAGAGATCGCCTTCGCGGGCTTCGGATTTGATGCGGCGATCGGGAGTGGCTTTGCCGATCGTGTTCAGAAGTTCCGTTAGGTAGGATTTGGCGAAATTGTCGTGGGGGAAGGTTGGCATTGAGGCTGTCTGGATTGGTCTTACGGGCTATTCTAGTGCGGGCGATCGCCCGGCGTCATCTGTCGTTGGGTAGAGGGGTTATAATGTCTGACAATTAGCTTTTAGCCAACAATCCTAGGAGAGCTGAGCCAGCGACCCAATAATCTACCGATGGGTAGAGGCCAAGCCAAAAAAACGCAGATTACAATAAAGGAGTACTAAAATGGCTGAAAACACTGTGAAACTTGAAATCCAATTCGAGTCTCTACTAGCAGCAGTTTCATCCCTCAAAACGGCTGAAAAGCACAGACTGCTAGAGATGCTAGAGAAAGAACTGTTTGAAGATGACGATCTAACTAACGATCCAGAAGCAATGGCCGACATTCAAGAGGCCCTTGATGACTACGCAGCGGGTGACTACCTTCCCTACGAAGAATTCATCGCACAGCGAAAAAGCCAGCACCATGATCTATCAAGTCGTCACGCCCAAGGCAATCCAGAAGAAAATCATAGCATTGCCTCCTGAAGTCGCCGATCGTCTTGATGAAGCCATTCTCGCACTTGCTGAAGATCCCAGGCCTGATGGCGTAGTCAAAATGAAAGGCAAAAAACAAACCTATCGCATTCGGGTAGGTGACTATCGCATTATGTACATCATTGACGATAAGCAACTAATCGTTGTGCTCGTTCGATGCAATCATAGACGGGAGGTCTATCGGGAAAGATAGCTACAAAACTGGAGGTCAGCCCCTGATAGGCATCTACCGCGATCGAGCAGCACCATAGCCAAATTGCGATCGTCCGTTTATAATTAGGGAAATGGCCATCTTGAAGGAGATTGAACATGGAATCCACCATCGAAATCGCAGGACTCAAAGCCCTGATCAAAGAAACCATGCGGGAAGTCCTTCAAGAGGAACGCCTCCTCCTGTGCAAGATGCTGATGCCCTACGTCAGCGACGCCGAACAAGCCGAAATCGATACTCAGTTTGGCGCACCGGACGACGAAGACGAAGAATGGATTGATATGACGGAGTGGGTCAAACATGGTGGTACGCTTCCGCAAATAAGCATTTAAATTTTCTCCAGAAATCCAATCCTAATCTAACGTCAATGCCCCGATCGCCCCTCCAAAAACACCTCATCGGCGACCTCACTTGGACAAGACTCGGGCGATCGATCCTCTTCATCTACACCTTCTTCGCCCTCTACATCTACTTCCGCGCCGACAGCATGATCTTCCTGCCGCAGCCCTCCAGCTACAGCGACACAAAGGAAATCTTAAAAATTCCAGTCACGCCCACCGAAACCATTTCAGCGATTTATTTACCCAAAGCCAAAGCCGCCTACACCCTCCTTTATATTCATGGCAACGCCGAAGACCTCGGCACCGTCAGATCTAGCCTCGATCGCTTCCAATCCTGGGGCTTCAACGTCTTCGCCTACGACTATCGCGGCTACGGCACCAGCAGCGGCACCCCGACCGAAACCCACGTCTATCAAGATGCAGAGGCCGCCTACAACTATTTGACCCAGCAATTAAAAATACCACCCAATAAAATCATTCTGTATGGGCGATCGATCGGCGGCGGCTCCGCCACAGAGCTTGCGACCCAGCGCCCGATCGCAGGCCTCATCCTCGAAAGCACCTTCACCTCAGCCTTCCGAGTTGTTGTTCCGTTCCCTATCCTCCCCTTTGAAAAATTCAACAATCTAGCAAAGCTGCGCAAACTCAACTGCCCCATCTTGATCATGCACGGCCAAGCCGACAATGTCATTCCTTTCCACCACGGTCAAACCCTGTTCAATGCAGCAAACCAGCCCAAACAGTTCCTCTGGGTACCCGACGCCGACCATAATGATTTTATGGATGTCGCAGCGATCGCCACCAACAAGCCCTACTGGAATTCCAAACCCAACTCAAGCCCTAGCCGTCGGCGCTAAAACCCCATTCAAGAAAATATCCGCCAAGCCCTCCGCCATCGCCTTCAAGTCCTCCGGCGAAGCATCCGGGTCCGCTATTGTATTCTGACTAAAACTCGCGATCGTAAACATCCCCAAAAACACCCTCGCCACCAATCTTGGGTCCATCTGCCGATAAATCCCCTGGTCCATCGCCGTCTGGAAAAACGCCTCCGCCACATCCGTCATCTTCTCAATCACTTCCTGCTGAATCCGATCGCGCAAATCCTCATGGAACTGCACCTCAATAAAACAGACCCGCAGCAAATCCACATTCTCCCGCATATGCATCATCCGATGCTTCATCACCTCAGCCACCGCCTTATAGCTGCCCATCTCACTGAATTCCGTCAGCAAATCCGTCAGCAGATCGATCCACCCCTGGGTCGCCACCTCAATCAAAATCGCCTTCTTATTCGCAAAATGCCGAAACAACGTACCCTCTGCCACCCCCGCATCCTCCGCCAACTCCTTCGTCGTCGTCCCATCAAACCCCTTCTTCGCAAACAGCCGCATGGCTGATTTGAGGATTCGACTGCGAGTCTCGTTTTCCGTCGGAGCTGGGCGCTGGAAGAGCATGAGATAACCACAGGGGTTTAGAGATACCCCAATGCTGATATTTTGGCGGGAAATGCCCGAAGCGAGGGTTAATTATTGTGGAGTTTTGCCCAAGTCCTGTGATACGAGGGGTTAGCTGATTGTCCCAGTCAAGGGTGAACTGGCGCTGGCATAGGCCTTCACCGGAATCCGACCCGCCTGGTAGGCCAGCCGCCCCGCCTGCCAAGCCAGGCGCATCGCTTGACCCATGGCACCTGGATTTTGGGCCTGGGCGATCGCCGTATTGATCAACAGGGCATCGGCTCCCATCTCCATGGCCAGGGCCGCTTCGCTGGGGGTGCCGATCCCCGCATCCACGACCACGGGCACCCTGGCGTTTTCAATGATGATCGCGATGTTGGCTTGGTTGCGGATGCCTTGGCCCGAGCCGATCGGGGAACCTAGGGGCATGACGGTGACACAGCCCACTTCTTCCAGACGTTTGGCGAGTAGCGGGTCGGCGTTGATGTAGGGCAGGACGGCGAAACCCTCCTTGACGAGCTGTTCGGCAGCTTGGAGGGTACCGATCGGGTCGGGCAGCAGATACTTGCTGTCTGGAATCACTTCCAGCTTGACGAAATTGTTGTCCTCCTGACCCAGGAGCTTAGCCATTTCGCGGCCCAGGCGCGCCACCCGCACAGCATC
Source organism: Alkalinema sp. RU_4_3 (assembly GCA_012031975.1). GTDB lineage: Bacteria > Cyanobacteriota > Cyanobacteriia > Leptolyngbyales > Leptolyngbyaceae > JAAUSA01. The sequence goes on from JAAUSA010000092.1 coordinate 5,481, forward strand.
CTCTGCCGTCTGACAGCCCGCCGTATTGGGCAGCATCCAGACGCGCTTCCAGTCAATTGCCTCCGCCAGCCCCTCATGGCCCGCCGCCTGGGTTTGGACCCGGCGGACCGCCACGGTGACGATGTCGCATTCACTCTGGGCGATGGCGGCGTTCATTTCTTCAAAGTTGCGGTATTTCCCGGTCCCGGTCATCAGGCGGGACTTGAAGGTTTTACCGGCGATCGTCAGCGTATCGAGAGCGGCAGTGGGCCGAGAAGAAAGCGTTTGCATGGGAAACTGTGAAGGGAACTATCAGCAGATTAACAAAATTAGAGATGCAATTCTACCATCGTGCTCCAACTCCCTCCAAGCTAATACCCTCTCTTTAGTTGTTACAAAAATTTATCAACAGGTTTCCGGCCATGCCAAACTTCATTGTTCAAGAAATCTTTATATTTCAGGTGCTGTCGTGGGTAGTTGGATAAGCTACAGTGATTGGTGGTGTATCAATATCAAGCTGATCAATTAAGTTATGATAGAAACAGTTCTTGCATCAGCTGCGGTTAAGTTCCTATATGAGGAGCTTGCAAAAGGAGCTTTGAAGGAGGCTGGCAAAGATGCGTACGGAATAGCGCTCAAGAAACTACGAGGTCTATTTACATCTGTATTTGAAGAGGAAGAACTTGAAAAAGGGAAAACCGATCCAGCAGCATTAGAGTCCTTAGTGGCCAAGGAAATAGAGAATGACGATTATTTCAAGAATAAGTTGGAACAGCTAGTAACATCGCTTCAAAGTATGTCATCCGGGCCTCAAGACTCTAGCGTTAACTACTCAAACGTCGGGTCGGTCAACCTAAATGTTGGTGGTTCTATGTCTGGAGGAATCATGGCTGGAGGTAATGTCAACACTGGGGTTCAAGTTACTGGAAACAATAACAAGACAACGACAGGAGGTGATCGTAGTACAAACGGTTCGTTTCAATACGATCACGAATAGTACGCACATCTACAATTACTCTGGTCCTGCCGAGGCTCAGAAGCTTGAGATGAACGGTGTGCTCGAAAGAATAGATAAATTAGATAGAAACGTTGCTGAAGTTTCAGAAAGTTATGCAGAACTTCATCAGAGGGTGAAAAGTCAAGAACTTCTTCTGAGTCAATTTATGAAGAAATTATATCCAGAGACTAAGCTAGCTGATTCTCTGGATGAAAGGGTGCGACTTGAGGTACCAAAAATAGAAGAATTAATCAATGTCGCAAATCAATATCCGAAAGATTTAGAAGATATCAGTAGTGTTGTTGGACGCTCAGAAAAGGATATAGCCCTTAGGCTGTTGATAAGGAATTTAATACTTGATGCCGATCGAATCATAGAGGAATTGCCTCCAGAGGCTGAACTAGCTGTTGATGTCACAGAGAAAAGGAAATCACTTGAAGCATTAGAGAAATTATTTGAGGCTAGTGATCAGTATTTAAAAGACTCAATTGAGGCTGCTACTTGGCTGGGAAAGAACAGAAATAATCTTGTTTCGTTTGTTCGAGATAGCTTCTTTCAGAACGATGGACAGGTCAATGGTTGGGATGGTCTACCCATTAATAGCCTAGTGGTCACTAACCGACAAGTGATCCCGATTTTTTGTCATGATTTGGATTTCTACCTCATGTGGATCGAACGGCATTTGAGAGCTGGTTCAACCCCTGAAAAAGTGAGACAAGGTGCGGCTCTAATTCTTCCCAGGGCGGTTTACATAGAGGCATTCAAAGCTATCTTTAAATATGTTGAGCGTGAAGCAGTCAGTAATCTTTCACCCGGCGCCATGTTCCGAATAAGGCTATACATCAGTAGATTTCTTATTAAAAGAGATATTACCTTGGATATTTCACATTAACCCGAGCAACTTCTTTAGGAAGTTTAGGTCTGTGGGTAGTTTACCCTCGTTCTCCGAGCTTGCAGATATAATGATAAATACAGAAAGTCTTTTGTCTCTGTTGCCCCTATGAATCGCTGGTTCAATACCGCTGGCCCCTGCCAGGATGATATTCACTACCTACTGCCCCCCCACCCGTCGTCTACCCACCCTAGAACGGCTAATCGACCAACGCAGCTACTTCGTGGTCCATGCCCCCAGACAAGTGGGCAAAACCACCGCCATGCTCGCCCTAGCCGAGCAACTCACCAACGCTGGCAAATACAATGCCGCCATGCTTTCCGTTGAAGTTGGTGCAGCCTTCGGTAACGACATCGATCGCGCTGAAAACGCCATTCTCGGCGCATGGCGCGATACCCTGCAATTTTGCTACCCCCGGAACTCCAGCCCCCGGACTGGCCCAGCACCCAGCCCGGACAGAAGATCCACAGCGCCCTTCAACGGTGGGCTCAAGTCTCCCCCCGCCCGATCGTGCTATTCATCGACGAAATTGATTCCCTCTGCGACCAGACGCTAATTTCTGTCCTTAGGCAACTGCGCGACGGCTATCCCAGGCGACCCAAGGGGTTTCCCCAGGCCATCGGATTGATTGGATTACGGGATGTGCGAGACTACAAAGTCTCCACCAATGACCGACTTCATACCTCCAGTCCCTTCAATATCAAGGTCGAGTCCCTGACCCTGCGCAACTTTACCGCTGAGGAAGTAACCGAGCTTTACCAGCAACATACCCAAGATACAGGTCAAGTTTTTACGCCCGATGCCAAGCGTCTAGTGTTTGACCTCACCCAAGGACAGCCCTGGCTCGTCAATGCGATCGCCCGTCAAATCGTCGAAGTTGTGGCCCCCGATCCGACCACGACCATCACTGTCAGCCTAGTCGAAACCGTCAAGGAAATCCTGATTCGCCGCCAAGATACACACCTCGATAGTCTGGCTGAGCGCCTACGGGAACCCAGAGTCAGGGCGATTATCGAACCTATGTTAGCGGGCCTAGAACTGGGTAATGTGCCCAATGACGACATTCAATTTGTGATTGATTTGGGACTTTGCATTCTAGATGAGCAAGGCCGCCTGACGATCGCCAATCCGATCTATCGGGAGGTTTTGCCCAGGGTTCTGACCATGACACCCATGGCCTCGATGCCCCAAATTTCACCTAGCTGGCTGACCGAGACCGGGGAACTCGATCCCGATCGCCTACTGCAATCATTTCTAGCGTTCTGGCTCCAACATGGCGAACCCCTCCTCAAAAGTGCCTCCTATCCAGAAATCGCACCTCACTTAGTGCTCATGGCCTTCCTGCACCGTGTGGTCAATGGCCATGGCAGCTTAGAGCGGGAATATGCGATTGGGCGCGATCGCATGGATCTTTGTCTGTGCTATGGCCAGATCACCTTAGGGATAGAACTCAAAGTCTGGCGCACCAAAAGCGCTGACCCAGTCACAAAAGGATTAACGCAACTAGAAAGCTATCTCAAGCGTCTGGGCCTAAACGCTGGCTGGCTGGTCATATTCGATCGCCGCCATAATGCCCCAGAACTTGCCGATCGACTTCGCACAGAAATCATCACAACAGATTCTGGGACAGACGTTACGGTGATTCGGGTTTAGCGCAGTTTGTCGGCGATCGCCTTCAAATTGACCTGCTCCAGCAGCTTCAAAAACTCCGCATCCCCGCTGTCAGGAGACTCCGTCACCGCCAGGGCCTGGGCCGCCAGGGTATCAAACCACAGCCCTTCATTGCCATAGATTGCGGCCTTTTCCTGGGGGGTTTTGGCATCGGCAATCGCTTTTTCAATAGTGCTGCTGCTAGCAAGGCGCTGAATCCCAATGCGGGTCTTCACTTTGTGGGCATCTTGGCCTTCGATATCACAGCGCATCTCCACGTAGAGGGCATAGGTCTTGCCCGCCTCCAGTTCTGGCACATCCGTCGGATAGGCAAACATATTCACGCCGGGCTGGCTAACGGTGGCCGAACGCTTCCAGAGGGCTTGGCTCTCATTGGTCCCATTTTCCGCTAGCTTGACGGAGATTTGGGCGGGACCATCTAGGTAGAAGAACACGTCGGGGCGCCCGGAGAGGGTCTGGCCCACTTCTTTCTCGGGGGCAAACATCGTTAGGGGGCCAGTGAGGTTTTTCATACAGCCTTTGACTTCCATCGATCGCACGGTACCGTTGTCGGGCAGGGGGGTTTTGAAGCTGAGGGGGGGAGCGAGTTTGGCGGGGCCGCTACGGGTGCCGCCGCCGATGGTGCTAGCTGCCGCCGGACGCTTGGGGGGCTTGTAGCCAGCTTGGGCGGATTCCTGGGGGAGAAGGACGCCCATCAAAGGCAGGGCAAGGGTCAGACCCAGAAACAGGGTTTTGAGGGGGGAAAACGTCTTCATCGCAGGAAACCTCGTGACTAAAATTTTGTGGTGCTGAGTACCGTGGAACAAGCCTGGGAAGCCTGGCATCAATGGGTTACCCTCTTTTATACGGACCCATCGATCAAAGTTATGCAGATGCCTCCAGGGGGTAGAAGATTTGATAGACCATTGTAGGCTCCGCCCTGCCCTTTAGATGCACGCTGCCGATGGATTCGCCCGTGAAGCGATCGCCCAGCAGTTGGTAGGTGCTATCACTCACTAAGACTCGGCAAATCCCCCCCTCGATCGATTTATCAAAGCTTTCCAACCGAGCCGCAATGTTGACCGTATCGCCAATGGCGGTGTAGTCCATGCGCTGTCTGCCCCCGAGGCTGCCTGTGACGGCGAGGCCCGTGCAGATGCCGACCCGCATTTGCAGGGTGGGACGACCTTCAAGCTTCCACTTTTGATTGAGTAGATTGAGGGCCTGGGCCATGCCGATCGCACAGCTTACGGCACTTTGGGCGTCAAGCGCGATCGCTTCATCGGTCGTCCGCGCCAAGGGCACCCCAAACAGGGCCATGACGGCATCCCCAATGAATTTGTCCACCACGGCTCCATGGTCCAGGACCACCTGGGTCATGGCCGCCATATACTCATTCAGCCAGTCCATCAAAACTTCCGGGTCGGTTTGCTCAGCGATTGTGCTGAAATCCTTAAGGTCAGTGAACAGGGCCGTAATGGGGATCTTCTTCCCCCTCAGACGACCCTGGCTAAACAACTGTTCCCGGTCCTGCCAGATGGCTTCGGCGATGGTCGGCGTCACATAGCGACCAAACAGGTTCATCACAGTGGCGCGATCGAGGCTTTCCCGTTGGGCGATGTAGCCCGTAATGGCCACGGCGGTCAGGGCCAGGGCCAGGGCGGGAGGCACCACCGGAATCCACCAGCCCTGCAAAACAACAGGTAACTGCCGATGCCCAGCAGGCTCTCAAGGCCCACTAGGCTTAAAATCGCCAGACTGGGCGATCGCAACCACCAGACAACGCTACCTGCCATGGCCCAAAGGCCGATCCAGAGGATTTCTAGGCTGTCGTCCCAGAATTGGATGCCACCGCGATCGCCCAGGGCCGAGCTGAGGATCTGACTGGTGATCTGGGCATGGGCTTCGACGCCGTACATGCGATCGGGTGTGGTGATGGTGTTGCCGCTGTAGGGCGTGTAGAACTCGTCTTTGATGCTGTCGGTGGTGGTGCCGATTAGGACGATGCGGTTGGTGAAGCTGTTGGGGGCGATCGTGCCTTTGAGTACGGCCTGGAGTGAGACGCGCTGGAAGCGGCCCTTGGCGCCGCGATAGTTGAGGATTTGGCTGTAGCTGCCGGCGTCGGCGTTGATGTAGCTGCCGTCGTTTTTTTCAAAGGGGCGGAAGGTGGCGCGCCCGAGTTTTAGCCATTCGCTTTGTTCGTCGGGTTTGATGCCTTGGGTTTCGAGGTGGATTAGGGCAAGGCGGAGGGCGAGGGATTCCTGGGCGTCGTCGCCGTTGGTCCAGTAGAGGAGGCCGCGCCTGAGTTTGCCGTCGCCGTCGAGGATGAAGTCGTTGGAGGCGGTTTGGCCGAGGGCTTTGAGTATGGGTGAGGGGAAAACCTGGCCTATCCCTTGGGCATTGCCGCGTTTTTCGATACCGATGAGGTGGGGGGTGGTTTTGAATACTTGGGTGAGGTGGGGGTAGCCTTTTTCGACGGGGAAGTCGCGGTAGAGGTCGAGGCCGATCGCACTGGGCCTTTGGTCTTTAATCTTCTGGAGGAGCCTGGCGAGGACGTCATCGGTGATCGGCCAGCGGCGGAGGTATTGCAGGTCAGATTCTTCGATGCCGACGATGGTGATGCGGGGGTCTAGGGGGGGCGGGGGGCGCAGCCGCATAAATTGGTCGTAGGCCATCCATTCGCCGGATTGGAGCCAGCCGAGGCTGCGCAGGCCGATGACTAGGAGGGCGACGGAGGGGGGCATTAGGAGTAAGGCCCAATGTTTTTTAAGTGCTGGGAGAAAGGTTTTCCACATGGAGGCGGATCAATGGCGATACAACAATTCTGGGCACCCTCTGCCTCAGGATACCCAATGGGAGGGCGATCGGCGCCTGTAGAAAAGTTGTTTTTAATTTTGTCCGGAGGGGTGGGGCGGGGGGAGAACATCGAAATATGTAAGATGCACTCTAACGATCTAGCCTGCTCGGTGTATGCCGAGTGGGCATTTTTTTGATGGCATTTCTCTGACTGAGACAGCTATACTTTGAGCGTTATCGATCGCCCCCTACCCATGTTCAAACGCTCCATCAGCCTAACGCTGCTCGCCAGTAGCCTCGGCCTGCCTGGGCAAGCGCAACCGATCGCTGGGGCATCTCCTCGATGCAATAACTACCAGATACTCCATCAAGTCGGAGCAGTTTCAGCCCAAGATGTAGCCACAGCCTTCATCTCCGGTCACAATACACTCGGCCTTACCATTAACCGCCAATGCCAAATAGACGAACCGTCGATCGCTATTCGTCATTTAAAACCGACTCCAGAATTTCTGGGGTTAGGCCGTTCTGCTGGGCTTCTGCGGCCAGCCGATTCATGCTTTCCTTCAGGGGGATATAACTGTCCTCCTGCCGATTTAACCCCTGTCGGACGATCGCCCCAATGCGCATCGATAGCTGTTGCCGTTCTGCATCAGAGGACTGACGATAGATTTCTGCCACATTCGCCGGAACTTGGATGGTAATTTCACTGCTGGCTAGCATCATGTCCCTCTCAATCAATCACAGTGCTGCGCTATTCTAACGCCATCCTCACCCGATTGCCAGCGCCGCTACGTTTATCCAGCAATTCCAAATTCGGGCCACATACCGACCAATCAGAGTCCTGGAGGGACGGCTCGACTAGCCCGCAATTCATTCGCGGTGCGGGTTCGGCAGCTATGATTAGAGCTCAAATTGCGGGATGATCTGATTGCCCCATGACGGACCTGCGAATGAATTGCAGGCTAATCAAACACCGTCCCTACAGGACTCCGACTCTCCGTGAAGATCAGTTTTCTGAGGGAGAATTGTTGAATTTGGAATTGCTGACGTTTATCCAGCTTTTTGGAGTTCGGCGAAGTACCAAGTGACTTTGCCATTTTCGGTGTGTTGGGCGACGAGACCGAGGGTTTCGAGAGCATCGAGGCAGTCATTAATCTTCGCTTTGCTGCGGGTGGCGTTTTTGAATTGGTTGGCGATCGCCTCCACGCTCCATTCTCCGCCTTGGGTGCGCAGGAGGTCACGGATGGCGGCGAGTTGGTCTTTGAAGTCTTTGGGCCATTTTTGTTGGGTGGCAGGTGTGGGGATTGAGGGCGCGACTTCGATGACCCCTTCAAGGGTCGTTTGGGTTTCTTGGATTTGGTCGGGAGCTTGATATTCGGGGCGGAGCCAGCGGATGTGGCCGTTGCGTTCTTCTTCGGCACGATCGGCGTTGAGTTTGACAAGCCGTTCCAAAATCATTTCTTCAACATTCTCAACGCTCAATTCTCCATTCCCCAAATCCTCCCACCCATAAGCCTCAAACACCGCTGCATCAAGCTCATCATGGATTTGCTTCAGCGTTGACACTAACGCTTTTTGGTTAAATGCTTTGTCTTTGTCGTCCAGGGGTTCGGCCTTGCGGAGTTTTTCGAGGAGGTTGTACATCGCGGTGATGGTGACTTCGGGGTGAGCCGCTTGGACGATCCATCTGCTCAGAATTTGTCACAGTCATACTGGAATCGGGGCGATCGGGGGTCGGTATCATTTTAAACTAAATCCCCACGGTGGCAACTTTGACTGAGGCGATCGACTAAACCCTCGCCTCAGTCAAATGCCAAAATCGATCGCTCCAGGCTACGATCCCATCAGATCAAGGTTGTCTTTTATCCCTAGCGATTCAGCCAGGTGGCAAGATCCGTGGGGCTAGAAAAGTCAAGAAGGGCGTCGCCGAGTTCTTCGAGCTGTTCTCGGGTGAGCGATCGAATTTGAATTTCGAACTGGACAGAGATGGATCCAACACGGCGGGTCAGTAGTCGCAAAACCATCTCGCAGGCTTCATCCTGACGACCTCGGGCTTCACCTCGGGCTTCACCTCGGGCTTCACCTCGGCGGAGAATTTCGTTGTACCAGGGCGATTCTTCTAAGACGACCATATCCCACCTCAATATTTGTTGAACAAGGGCGCTATCCATTACAAAGTTAGCAAAAAAACCGAGCAAAGGGGAAAAGTCTTCTAGGGTACCGTTTTGGCGGAGCTGTTGGGCAGCCTGTTCGAGCATTTCGGGGGTGTCACCGTTCTGCATGATTGGGACAAAGGGCAGGAGGGAAAGGAGATCTTCCTGGAAGGCGAGGTTGGCGTCGATTTCCCAGAGATTGATAATCCGATAGTCTTGGCGGGCTTGGAGGCCGAGGAAGTTGGATTGGTAATTGGGGGCGATCGTGACGGTTTTGGCGGGGGGAAGAAAGTTGATCAGGACTGGGTAGACGGGCAGGTTGTATTTTTCTTCGGCGAGGCCTGTGTAGGCGCGGACGCGGCGGGGCATGACGCTGGTGTAGTGCAGTTGAAGTTCATTCAGGATCAGAAAGGGGCCATGTTGGGGGTGGGTCGCTTTGATGAGGACGTCGCTGTCGCGGCTAACCCATTGAAATTCGGAGTTAATGATCTCTTGGGTGATGATGCCGGATTGGCCTGTGACCCATTTAGCCCAGGCATCGGGGGAGAGACTAATTAGGCGTTTACTGCCGATATCGGCTGTTTTAACCATGGGTCCTGCGATCGCGAGAGTACATAAGTTCGATCGTAAATTAGCGATTGCAGCTCTGTAATCTAACCTTGGATAGATTTACTGTGCAAAATAATCTGCAAAGTGGATGTTTTTTAGTGGCGATCGCTCCACTGAAGTGAAGAGGGGACTAGTACAAGACTCTACCTTTAGTCAGATGCCAAAGCCGATCGATCTATGACACGATCGCACCATAACCTTCGATCTTCATGCTCAAATCATGGCTCGTCCTTCCTTCGCACTCTTTGCCCAACAGTACTTTGACGCTATCCTGCAAGATTTTGGTCAGGTCTTCCTCAATGAGCCGATTCCTCGGGACCCGAGCCTCCGGGTGTTTAAGATTCCGTCGCGATCGGACTGGGGCAATGATGTGCTGCGGGCTGTAACGCAGAATCATCCCAATGTAATGGTCAGTCCTGAGGTCGTTGGAGAAGCGGAAATTGTCGATATTCTATTTGAACCGACGCCGAATAAAAGCCGAAGCGATCTGGGACTGTTGGGGGAATTGTTATTTGACCCAACTTTAATTGCGCCCTTTCGATCGAGTCCGACCTTCTGGGACCTGCGAGAGCCCATGCGGCATATAATTAGATGGCAGGTAGAAGGCGGCGGTGGTCTTCTAGCTATGGATGAAAACCCTCGCAAACCGCTAGAAACAGACCCCGATGATGACGACGACCCGCACAAGCGCAGTCTGATTATTGTGCCTTCTCTCCATCCAAAATATCTTTCAGGTTACGGTGCTGAGCCTTCTGATCTGAAAATCCCAGGGGTCTATGAATGTCCACCAGCGTTCGGCATAACGATCGTGATCGCCCATGAATTACCAAGGGATGATTCTACGTTGCTGCTGCGGCTGATGGGTCGGGGGCGAACCCAGCGGGAAGCGATCGCCGATCTAATTCAAGGGGATTCACCTTTGCGATCGATCGCGCTTAGACAGTTCCAACAATGGTATCAACTTCTCCTCAATGGCAAGATGGGGAAGGAATCTGGGGCTTTAATGACGGCTTTGTCTGAACTTGGGCATCAATAATTTAAAAAGATGCAATCGCTCCAGATTTGTGACTGGGCGATCGCATTTTGTTGTATTTAGGGTTTGATACAAACAGCGTGGGCGCGGGATACGTGCCCTTACCAGAGGGGGTTATAGGCTGGCGACTAATTTGGCTTCTTCTTCCTTGGAGACGACTCGGCCTTCTTCGGAGAATCCGGCTATTTCGTCGAAGTTGAGGTAGCGGTAGAGTTCGGCGGCGAGGGGGTTGAGTTTGTTGCCGACGATCGCCATGTATTCTTCTACCGTGGGGATTTTGCCGAGCAGGGCACAGGCGGCGGCGAGTTCGGCGGACCCGAGGTAGACCTGGGCTCCTTTGCCCATGCGGTTGTTGAAGTTGCGCGTGGAGGTGGAGAACACAGTGGTGTTGTCTTCAACGCGGGCTTGGTTGCCCATGCAGAGGGAACAGCCGGACACCTCTGTCCTTGCCTTTACAGCGTTGTAGGTGTCATAAATACCTTCACTGCGAAGTTGGGCTTCATCCATCCTTGTTGGAGGTGCTATCCAAAGGCGGACTTTTTCCAGCTTTGGCTGACCTTCTAAGACCTTTGCCGCCGCTCGGTAGTGGCCAATGTTAGTCATACAGGAACCGATGAAGACTTCCTGTACCGGATCACCTGAAACCTCTGACAGCATTTTGATATTGTCAGGGTCGTTTGGTGCAGCCACGATTGGCTCTGTAATTTGATTCAAGTCAATTTCGATGATATCAGCGTATTCTGCATCTACATCTGCTTCAAGCAGCACAGGATTAGCTAACCAATCCTCCATCTTCTTGACTCGGCGCAAAATTGTCCGCGCATCACCATAACCTCGGGCCACCATATTCTTCAATAGTGCCACATTCGACTGTAAATATTCCGAAACCGTTTCAATTGACAGCGCAATTGTACACCCTGCTGCTGATCGCTCTGCCGTTGCATCTGTCAGCTCAAATGCTTGCTCAACTTTCAGGTTAGGCAACCCTTCCATTTCAATGATCTTGCCGGAGAATACATTTTTCTTATTCTCCTTTGCAATAGTGAGTTTCCCCTGCTGAATTGCCACGTAAGGAATCGCATTAACTATATCCCTTAGTGTGATCCCAGGCTGCAACTCACCCTTGAATCGCACAAGTACCGACTCAGGCATGTCTAAAGGCATCGCTCCTAGCGCTGCTGCAAAAGCCACAAGTCCTGATCCAGCAGGAAAAGAAATACCCAAAGGGAATCTGGTATGTGAGTCTCCACCCGTTCCTACTGTATCAGGCAGCAACATCCTGTTCAGCCAGGAATGAATAATCCCGTCTCCAGGGCGAAGAGAAATACCACCTCGATTGGTTATAAAATCAGGCAATTCCTCCTGCATCTTCTTATCCACTTCTTTTGGATAGGCAGCAGTGTGACAGAAGCTCTGCATAACTAAATCTGCACTAAATCCTAGGGCAGCAAGACCGACCAACTCATCACGAGTCATTGGACCAGTAGTATCTTGAGAACCTACACTAGTGATTATTGGCTCACAATAGCTTCCAGGAAGGACACCAGGAAGATTACAAGCTTTACCAACCAGCTTTTGCGCTAGTGTGAATCCCTTGCCCGTATCAGCAGGCTTAGCAGGTAGAACAAATTCATACAAATCATTAGGTAATTCAATTCCCAAATCTTCGCAAGCCTCACGAGCCTTCTGAGTGAGAGTACGTCCAATCAACAAATTAATACGCCCACAAGCCCGAAATTCTTCAAGAATTGTGTCTGGCTTGAGGCAGAATTCAGCAATGATTTCCTTATCATCATCATTCTCGCCCCTGTAAATCTTCTGTTGCTTCAGATCAATTGTGATGATGTCACCAGTACTAAGTTTGGTTACATCACACTCAATTGGCAACGCACCTGAATCTTCAGCGGTATTAAAGAAAATCGGGGCAATCTGTTCTCCCAAAATATATCCACCTGTCCTCATGTTTGGGACAAATGCTTCTTTCCCTTTCTCGCCAATGTACCATAATAGAGAATTAATTGCTGATTTTCGAGATGATCCTGTACCAATGACATCTCCAACGTAGGCAACAGGATATCCTCTGTCTTTAAGTTGCCTAATTTTTTCCAAGGCTTCCGGAGCTTTAACTTCTAACATAGATAGAGCATGAAGCGGGATGTCTGGACGAGTCGTCGCATGACTAGCTGGCGATAAGTCGTCAGTATTGGTTTCCCCATCTACCTTAAAAACAGATAGCCTAACTCTTCCATCATTCACATCTAAAGGGTGAGGATAACGATTGAACCAATCTGCTCTAGCCCAAGACAAAAGAACTTTGCGTGCGTAAGGGTTGCTTTCTGCAAGTTTCACAATATCATGGAACGCATCATAAACCAACGTATTACGGCCTAGGGCCTGAACAGCACGCTCAACATGATCCTTATCGAATTCTTCATTTTCCGACTGACGCAAAATCCAAATTAGAACCTCAATGTTATATCCACCCTTCATCTCTCCTAAATAGCTAATAGCATCTTGAGGAGTCTTAATGAACGGACTTTCAATCTTCTTCTGGACAATTTTCTTTAAGAATTCAGCTTTAACTTTTGCTGCATCATCCACCCCAGGCAAAATCCGATAATGGAATAGATCCAGCAATCTACTCAGTAGCTTCTCCTTTTTATCTTGCTCATCCTTTAATTCCTCATACCAACCATTTTCCTCTCTTTTAGCAAATCCCATAAA
>JAAUSA010000328.1 GCA_012031975.1 Alkalinema sp. RU_4_3
CACTGGCCCGACCAAACCCCCTGACCTACCCACAGAAGAGGCAACAGAAGACCCAGGGTCAGGACTGCATTCAGAATTCGCCGCATTCGATTCACTGGATAGCTCATATGGTTATCTATAATAGGCCAAAATGTGGGCGAGCGCCTGACCCAAAGCCCCCCTGCACTGTGTTACATTTGTTATGAACAGCAATCATTTTTAGGAACGCTTGCGCCATGTCTAAGGTTTATGACTGGTTCGAGGAGCGCTTGGAACTTCAAGCGATCGCCGAAGACATCTCCAGCAAGTACGTCCCACCCCATGTAAATATCTTCTATTGCCTGGGGGGCATTACGTTAACTTGCTTCCTGATCCAGTTCGCCACTGGATTTGCAATGACTTTTTATTACAAGCCAACCGTGGCTGAGGCCTTCACCTCCGTTCAGTACATCATGAACGAAGTGAACTTCGGCTGGTTGATCCGCTCCATCCACCGCTGGTCCGCCAGCATGATGGTGCTGATGATGATCCTCCACGTATTCCGGGTCTACCTGACCGGCGGCTTCAAGAAGCCCCGCGAACTGACCTGGGTCAGCGGTGTGGTCATGGCTGTGATCACCGTCTCCTTTGGGGTGACGGGCTATTCTCTGCCCTGGGACCAAGTGGGTTACTGGGCCGTGAAAATCGTGTCCGGTGTGCCTGAGGCAATTCCCGTTGTGGGCGTGCTGATGGCGGACCTCCTGCGCGGCGGCGCCAGCGTCGGTCAAGCCACCTTGACCCGCTACTACAGTGCACACACCTTCGTGCTGCCCTGGTTGATCGCCGTGTTCATGCTCTTCCACTTCCTAATGATTCGCAAGCAAGGGATCTCCGGTCCTCTGTAAGCATCGCTTAACCCCTCCATCAAGCCAGAGAAGGCCTTAACACTATGGCAACTATCATTAAGCCGGATCTCACTGATCCCGAAGTCCGTGCCAAACTCGCCAAAGGCATGGGTCACAACTACTACGGTGAGCCTGCTTGGCCCAACGATCTGCTCTACATGTTCCCTGTGGTGATCCTCGGGACCATTGCATTGCTAGTGGGTTTGTCTGTGCTCGATCCGGCCCTCGTTGGCGAACCTGCGAATCCCTTCGCAACGCCCCTTGAGATTTTGCCGGAGTGGTACCTGTACCCCGTGTTCAATATTCTACGTCTGGTGCCGAACAAGCTCCTGGGTGTGGTGGCCATGGCCGCTGTGCCCCTGGGTCTGATCACGGTGCCCTTCTTGGAAAGCGTGAACAAGTTCCAAACCCACTTCCGTCGGCCCGTGGCGACTGCCATGTTCCTGTTTGGAGCCGTGGTGACCATGTACCTCGGCATTGGCGCAATTATGCCCGTTGACAAGGCGCTGACCTTGGGTTTCTAAGCCTGCATTGCAGTCTTTCTAAGGGGCTGAGTCCTGAGGTTTTCATCAAGAGCACCTGGCTAAACCATTGCGTTGTGGCCGGGTGCTTTTGTTTTTAGGGTAAATAAAGCGGGGGGTAGGGTTAACCGTCGGGGCTAAGGCCAACCGATTGCGGAAATCCGAGGGTAAACTAGAACAACATGGATTGCGTTTTTCCACCTTAGGGGGTCGTGGTCCGTGGGAACGCTATTACAGTGAGTTTTGTCCGAGGCCAGCCATGCGTCGTCTTTCTGATCGTCAGTCCTCCGCCACTAAGGCCCGGACCCTATGTATTTTGGGTCTGATGTTGGCCCAGGGCATAGCCACCCCCGCCTTCGGCCAGCAATTGACCAAACCCCCTGAGCGCAAGCTGAACTATTCGGAGTTGGTCAAGCGTATCGACGAAGGCAAGGTGCGCAAGGTGGAGCTCAATGACACCAGCCGCACCGCCAAGGTTTATCTAAATGAGCAAAAGGAGGGCGAGCCCCCTACACGGTTGATCTCCTCGATCGCAACCCCGAACTCCTAGAGCGCCTCAACAAATCTAAGCAAATCGACTCCAGCATCCAGCGCACCAGTGACAATCGCGAGCTGGTTGGGGTGTTGATCCAAGTCTTTGTGATTCTTTTCTTGATTGTGGGTGTGATGGCCATCCTGCGGCGATCGGCCAATTCCCCCGGCGGCCCCGGACAGGCGATGAACTTCGGCAAGTCGCGGGCGCGGTTCCAGATGGAAGCCAAGACGGGCGTGCTGTTTGACGATGTGGCGGGCATTGAAGAAGCCAAGGAAGAACTCCAAGAGGTGGTGACTTTCCTAAAGAAACCTGAGAAATTCACGGCAGTCGGGGCTCGCATTCCCAAGGGCGTCCTGTTGATCGGCCCTCCGGGTACGGGTAAAACCATGCTGGCCAAGGCGATCGCTGGTGAAGCGGGTGTACCCTTCTTCAGCATCTCCGGTTCCGAGTTCGTCGAAATGTTCGTGGGTGTGGGCGCCTCCCGCGTCCGAGACCTGTTCCGCAAGGCCAAGGAAAACGCACCCTGCATCATCTTCATCGACGAGATTGACGCCGTAGGCCGTCAGCGCGGCGTCGGCATCGGCGGCGGCAACGACGAGCGCGAACAGACCCTCAACCAGCTCCTCACCGAAATGGACGGCTTCGAGGGCAACAGCGGCATCATCGTGATCGCCGCCACCAACCGCCCCGATGTGCTGGACCAGGCGCTCCTGCGGCCCGGTCGTTTCGATCGCCAGGTCACCGTGGATCTGCCCACCTTTAAGGGTCGCCTGCAGATTCTGGAGGTCCATGCCCGCAGTAAAAAAATTGACGAGAGTGTTTCCCTAGAGGCGATCGCCCGCCGTACCCCAGGATTTTCCGGTGCTGAGTTGGCAAACTTACTCAATGAGTCGGCAATTCTGACGGCCCGGCGGCGGAAGGAGGCGGTGACCATGGAGGAGGTCGAGGATGCGATCGATCGTCTGACGATCGGCCTGCGCTTGACCCCGCTGCTCGACAGTAAGAAGAAACGCATGACGGCCTACCACGAGATTGGCCATGCTTTGCTATCGGAGCTGTTGCCCAACTGCGACAAGCTGAATAAGGTGACGATTATCCCCAGGTCCGGTGGGATTGAGGGCTTCTCCCAGACCATGCCCAACGAGGAGATGATCGATAGTGGGCTCTACACGAGGGCTTGGTTGCTCGATCGGATCACCATGGCCTTGGGTGGCCGGGCGGCGGATGCTGAGGTGTTTGGTGAGGATGAAGTGGATACGGGGGCAACCAGCGACATTAAGCAGGTGACCAATCTGGCCCGTCAGATGGTGACGGTGTTTGGGATGTCGAGTTTGGGGCCGTTGGCGCTGGAGAATATGGAGAGCGATCCCTATACGGGGAGAGGCGGGGATTACTCCGAGGAGATCGCCATCAAGATCGACAGTCAAATCCGCGATATCGCCAAGCAGTGCTACGCCGATGCCCAGCGGATCATTCGGGAGAATCGATCGCTGGTCGATCAGCTAGCCGATGCGCTCCTAGAACAGGAAACCCTAGAGGGCGAAGAGTTCCGGGCGATCATTGCGGCGTTTCGCAAGGAGACGGAGCAGGTGGCGACGGCGGCGGTGGCGGTGAGTTAGTCCTATGGCAGCGCTCTTCGATACGCTCCAAACCACGATTTACCAGTGGAGTCAGTTGGCGGATCAGTTGGTGGTCACCCAGCTTAATCATCTGACGCCCTTGAGTCTGGCGATCGTGTTTGCTGCCGGATTACTCACGAGCCTGACGCCCTGTACGCTGTCGATGCTGCCGATCACGATCGGCTACATTGCGTCTTCCGATCAAAGCCGCGCCCAGTCAGCCCTGCAATCTTTGTGGTTTGCGCTGGGGCTGGCGACGACCTTGGCGGGGATGGGGGTGTTTGCGGCGTCCTTGGGGAAGGTGTATGGGCAGATTGGGGTGGGGTTGCCGATTTTTGTGAGTGGGGTGGCGATCTTGATGGGGCTAAACCTGTTGGAGCTGCTGCCG
>JAAUSA010000329.1 GCA_012031975.1 Alkalinema sp. RU_4_3
TTGGCTTGGTTGGAAAAAATCGTGATTTGGTTGGCGGGTGAGGGGGCGATCGTTCTGCGGTGCGGACTGTGGAGGTAATGGCGGCGGTGAATCGGTGGCGATCGCTCCTTTAATTAATCTTTCGTGATGTATTGGTAACCGAACTTGTAAGTTCTTTACTAAATTGTGAATAATTTGAAGGTTAGGTTAAGTCTGGGAATAAATAGTTACAGGGGGAATGGCTCTTAGGTTATGTTTTGGATAGATAATATTCCCATGGGAATCATCTCCACTTAGATTAGTTTGTGCTGGTTGGTTGGCATTTTGCTTAGTTTATTAGGGTTAGGACCTTGGGTGTCAGGAGTGCCTACTCTAAGGAAAGATTAAGAGAATTGGGCAAACCTTTGTCGATTGCATTGTTTCTGCGACAGAATAAAGTTTAAATTGGCCGCTATTGTTGGGCGTCTGGGCCAATTTTTTGGGTTATCAGCTTGCCTGTGGGGGTATGGACAGGTGTTCCTTGTGCAATGTCGTTGAAGCACTCTAGCGCTAGGTTTTTGCTATGCGGTCTCTTGAACAAGTGAGTTATCTGGTTCCCTTCGGGGAGGAGTTGGCGGGGGGGCCGCTGATTCGTTCCTTTGGCAATGGCTCTGGCGGGTCGGAACCTAAGGGGGCGGTGGCTTTTTTGAATCCTTGGCAGGAGGTGCCGTCTTGGGTGCCGGAGCGATCGTTTCCGGTGCCGGAGTGGGACCATGCGGCACCTTTGAGTCCGATTCGCGATCGCGATCTTCAGGAGATGAAGGAGATGTTCGATCGTGAGGATATGTTGGCGCTGGAGAGTGAGGTCGATCGGATGTTGAGTTTGTTGTTTCCGGCTCCGCTGTGGGATGAGTCGGGTTGGGCGACGCTGGGTGAGTTTGGTGATTTTCTATAGGGATGCGTTATGGTGCCGCTGCTGGAGAGAATTACGCTGTTTCCGATTAAGTCCCTCGACGGAGTGGATGTGAAGGTGGCGAGGTTGCTGCCGAGTGGGGCGCTGGCGGATGATCGATCGCTGGCTTTGTTTGACACTGATGGTCGGGTGGTCAATGGAAAGCGTACGGCGAAGATTCATTTGGTGCGATCGCAGTTTGATTTGATAGGGCGTCGGGTTTCTTTGAGTGCGGTGGGGTTTGAAAGCAGTGATTTTGATTTGGATGGCGATCGTGATGGGATTGCTGGTTGGTTTAGTGATTTTTTGGATTCTCTGTGGTGTTGCGGGAAGATTTAGAGCATGGGTTTCCGGATGATTTGGTGTCTCCGGGGCCAACGGTTATTTCACGCAATACGTTGGAGAGGGTTTGCGAGTGGTATGAGGGGATTGATTTAGGATCGATGCGGCGAAGGTTTCGGACTAATTTGGAATTGCTAGTGCCTGTGCCGTTTTGGGAGGATCGGTTGTTTTTGGGAGCAGGGGGGTGAGGTGCGTTTTGCGTTGGGTGAGGTGAGTTTTGCGGGGGTAAATCCCTGTCAGCGTTGTCCGGTGCCGACGCGGGATGCTGTGACGGGTGAGGTGTTTCCGGGGTTTCAAAAAACCTTTGTGGCGGCGCGGGAAAGGGATCTACCGAGTTGGGTGGTGCGGGATCGATTTAATCATTTTTATCGGTTGGCGGTGAATACGCGGGTGGTGGGCCATGCGGGGGGGAAGGTTTTGTCGGTGGGCGATCGGTTGCAGATTTTGTAGAGGGGTGGATGGAGCTGCGGCAGACTTTGTGTGGATGGACGTAGGAGATTATGGGGCGATCGTGGTTGAGTTGCCTGTGGATATAGATAACTCAATCAATCCAAATACTGCGCCATAGACTTCTTCTAATCGATCGATCGTTGCTCGTGACAGATTTTTGGTAAATAACTTGCCTGCTAGCTGCCCAAATTGCCAAGTCTCTCCGTCGGTGACAATCCCATAGACGGCAGTCTCCTCGTTCCCATTGAGCCGCTGTGCTGCGACCATTTCGGCTAGACATTGACCCCAGCCTCGGGCGAAATCGTTCTGCTTGGCTTCGGCGACGAGTACTAGGGGAAAATCTAAGACGTTTTTACCGAGTTGCGATCGCTTGGCGACGATGTAGTCTGGGGTGCCTGTCAAAATGGGATCGGCGGCGATCGACTTGTGACTCCAGAGGGAATATTCATGGATGAAGCTCTTGCAGGCTTCTCGCAGTATGGGATAGATCACGGCTTCGCAACGAGAGGCTTCAGACCCAAAGACATCAAAGTTGGTGCGGTTAAACTCAAATTCCTGCACAAAGTACTCGGGTAAGGGCTTGGGGCAGATGGTGATGAAGTCTTTTTCCACGTAGCGGACTTGGTAGGCTTTTTGTACCTCATCTGCTGATTTGAAGTCGGTGAAGGCCATGGTGTTAGGTTACTTGTGAGTTCTGGATAGTCGATCCCTATCTTACCTTGTAATATGGAAGGAGATGTGGTCCCTGGTGGGCTGTTGAGGTGGAATTATGGTTGCCTTGTCCGATCGAATCTTGATGAGTGCTGAGGAATATTTGGCTTGGGAATTGACGCAGCAGGAGCGCCATGAGTTTTGGGATGGTGAAGTGGTGTTGATGGCGGGGGGCACCAAGAGGCATAATCGGATTTCGGGGAATTGTTTTAAGGTGCTGGATGGGTTGCTGGCCGATCGGGACTGTGAGGTCTATATTACGGATGTGAAGGTCCAGGTGGAGGCAAATCGCAAGTATTTTTATCCTGATGTGATGGTGACTTGTGATGGGCGTGATGGTGATACGCAGATAGTGCAATATCCTTGTTTGATTGTTGAGGTTTTGTCGGATTCGACGGAGGCGGTTGATCGGGGGGCGAAGTTTACCTATTATCGGCGGTTTGAGACGTTGCGGGAGTATGTGCTGATTCAGCAGGAGAGGCCGATGGTTGAGGTATTTTGTCGCAATGATATGGGGAAGTGGGTGCTGACGGAGTATGGGTCTGGGGATGTGATTGATCTGGAATCTTTGGGCTGCCAGATTGCGGTGGTGGATCTGTACGATCGGGTGGTTTTTGATGCGATCGAGGATGGGGATTAATGGACTGGTTCTGGTTGTTGTCTAATCTGTGATGGCCTGGGGGGATGCGCTAGAATAGGACTTGTCTAACGACCCGTTTGGTGATGCTATGCTGAATCCTTTTCCGGGCATGAATCCCTATCTTGAGCATCCAGAGCTCTGGCATCAGGTCCATAATCGTCTGATTGTCGGGATCGCCGATGCGATCGCGGAGCAAGTCGCGCCGAAGTATTTCGTTTCGATCGAGCAGCGGATTTATCAGTCCTTTGATGACCCGCAGAGTCTGGTGGGGATTGCTGATGTGGGGGTTAAGCAAGATGTTTGGATTTCGAAGCAATCCGATCTGGCGGCGGGTGCTGTGGGTGTATTGCTGAAACCTCAGCAGGTCCAGGTTGAGATGCCTTGGGAGGTAAAGGAAAGCTATCTGGAAGTGCGGGAGGTGGTTACGAAGGAGTTGATTACTGTGATTGAGGTTTTGTCGCCGACGAATAAGCGTATGGGGGAGGGGCGATCGTTCTATGAAACGAAGCGGATTAAAATTTTGACTTCGATGACTAATTTAGTGGAGATTGATTTGCTGCGATCGGGTAAATCGATGATGATTCAGGGTGCGCCGCTGTCACAGTATCGAATTTTGGTGAGTCGATCGAGTGGTCGTCCGAAGGCTGATTTGTTTGCGTTTGATTTGCAGGAGGAGATTCCGGATTTTCCTGTACCGCTGCGGGGGGAAATGCCGGAGCCGATCGTCAGTTTGCAAAGCATTTTGAATGAGACCTATCGGCGGGGACGGTTGGGGTTGTTGATTGATTATTCGGCTGATTTGGTGCCTAAATTGTCAGAGGGCGATCGCGTCTGGATGCAGGAGATTCTTTCTTAATGGGAATGGGTCGATCGCGGTTGTTTTGTCATGGGGTGCCGGGGGAGGGG
>JAAUSA010000330.1 GCA_012031975.1 Alkalinema sp. RU_4_3
CTCAGAACTATGGCTACAAGTTTGGCCAAGAAGAAGAGACCTACAACATCGTTGCAGCCCACGGCTACTTCGGTCGATTGATCTTCCAATATGCTTCCTTCAACAACAGCCGCTCCTTGCACTTCTTGCTCGGCGCATGGCCTGTGGTTGGTATTTGGATGACCGCCCTGGGCGTCTCTACGATGGCATTCAACTTGAACGGTTTCAACTTCAACCAGTCCATCATCGACTCTCAGGGTCGTGTGGTGAGCACCTGGGCTGACGTGATCAACCGCGCCAACCTCGGGATGGAAGTGATGCACGAGCGTAATGCTCACAACTTCCCCCTCGACTTGGCTGCTGGCGTTGCTGCTCCTGTGGCAATCTCCGCTCCTGCTATCAACGGTTAATTCCCGCGATTAGTTGAGAATTGAAAACCCCGGCATCCATGGATGCCGGGGTTTTTTAATGGGAATTTCTGGGCATGCTAGGAAAAGTCAGTCTTCTTGTGCCGCTACCTGTGAAATGTCTTTAACAGGAGAACAAGTAGATGCTGTCAAGAGTTTGGAGTGCGACCCTGTTGGGGATCGAGGCGTTGCGGGTCGGGGTCGAGGTGGATATGGCCAATGGCTTGCCTGCGACCGTGGTGGTGGGATTGCCAGATACGGCAGTGCAGGAATCTCGCGAGCGGGTTCGGGCAGCGATTAAGAATTCGGGGTTTTTCTTCCCCATGAAGCGGATTGTGGTGAACTTGGCTCCGGCGGATTTGCGGAAGGAAGGGCCGAGTTTTGATTTGCCGATCGCCGTCGGAATGCTAGCCGCGTCCCATCAGTTTGAGTCGAAGATTGTGGATGACTGTTGGTTTTTGGGGGAGTTGTCCCTTGATGGGGATCTGCGTCCGGTGGCGGGGGTGTTGGCGATCGCCGCTACGGCTCAACGTTTGGGAGTGAAGAATTTGGTGGTCCCGGCGGATAATGCGCGGGAGGCGGCGGTGGTGAAGGGGTTGAATGTGTTTGGGTTTAGGCAATTGAAGGATGTGGTGCGGTTTCTCAAGTATCCCGAGGATTTTAAGGCGGGGGCGATCGATGGGGAAGCGGAACTGGCCAGGGAAGTGGTAGCGCTCCATGATTTGCGGGATGTGAAGGGGCAGGCCCATGCCAGAAGAGCTTTGGAGATCGCGGCGGCGGGGGGCCATAATTTGGTGTTTGTGGGGCCGCCGGGGAGTGGGAAGACGATGCTGGCGCGAAGGTTGGCGAGTATTTTACCGAAGTTGTCCTTTGAGGAGGCGCTGGAGATTACGCAGATTCATTCGGTGGCGGGGTTGTTGCGCGATCGCGGTTCGCTTGTAACCCAGCGGCCCTTCCGGAGTCCCCACCATTCGGCTTCGGGTCCGGCGCTCGTTGGGGGCGGGAGTTTTCCCCGGCCTGGGGAGATTTCTTTGGCCCACCGGGGGATTTTGTTTTTGGATGAACTCACAGAATTCAAGCGGGATGTGTTGGAGTTTTTGCGGCAGCCGCTGGAAGATGGGGTGGTGAATATTGCGCGGACGCGGCAGTCGGTGGTGTTTCCGGCGAAGTTTACGCTCGTTGCGAGTACGAATCCCTGTCCTTGTGGTTATTTTGGGGATTCGGTCCAGGATTGTACCTGCAGTATGCAGGTGCGGGAGCGCTATTGGGCGAAGCTGTCGGGGCCGCTAATGGATCGCATTGATTTGCAGGTGCGGGTGAATCGGTTGAAGCCAGAGGAGATTACGGAAAATAGTTTGGGGGAGGCGTCGGAGAGCGTGCGCGATCGCGTCCAGGTTGCCAGGGAGATGGCCCAAACGAGGTTTGCGGGGAGTAGCTTGCGGTGTAATGCGGATATGCAGAGTCAGGAGTTGCGGCAATGGTGTCCCTTGGATGGGAGACGGCGAGGCTGTTGGAGGGGGCGATTCAGAAGTTGGGGCTGTCGGTGCGGGCGAGCGATCGGATTTTGAAGGTGGGAAGGACGATCGCGGATTGGCGGGGATGAGGTGTTGGGTAGCTCATGTGGCTGAGGCGATTCAGTATCGGACGATCGATCGAATGCAGTAGGGGGATGATTTAGAATGTTGGGGGGCGATCGATCGTTGTGGCAATGGCTGGCCCCCTAAATCCCCCAATTCTGGGGGACTTTGAACTGGGTTCGATGGCGTAGCTAGATTCCTTGGGAGATAGGTGTCATGGTTCAGGCGGTGCCTAAATTTACGTCCTTTGATGAGTTTATTGCTGAGTACCCAGAGGATGGGCGATGGGAGTTGATCAATGGGAGGATTTTTGATGTGAAGCCGACAGGTCCCCATGAGCAGGTTGGTGCCTACCTGAATCGGCGATTGTTGGTGGAGATCGATCGCCTGGATCTACCCTATTTGATTCCAAAGAGCTGTACGGTGAAGCCGTTTAGTGAGTTCTCGGGGTATTTGCCGGATGTGGCAGTCGTGGATCAGAGTCGGCTGTGGGATGAGCCTCGGTGGGTGCGGGAGTCTACGCTGCTAAGGGGTGGGTCGATGCCGCTGGTGGTGGAGGTGGTGAGTACGAATTGGCGGGATGATTATCAGCGGAAGGCGGCGGATTATGAGGAGATGGGGATTCCTGAGTTTTGGATTGTGGATTATTTGGGGCTAGGAGGGCTGAGATATATTGGCAAGCCGAAGCAGCCGACGTTTTCGGTGTATCAGCTTGTGGATGGGGAGTACATGGTGAGGTTATTTCGTCAGGGAGAGCGGATTGTTTCGCCGATGTTTCCAGAGATTGAGTTGACGATCGATCGCATTTTGGCAGCGGCAAATTTGTGATGTGTTGAAAACAGATTAGGTCAGAGCCATAGAGCCGGGCTTGGGGACGGTCTTCGAGTTGATTGATCGGGTGGTGGTGGCGGCGAGATGTAGAGGACTGTGGCATGATGGAGGAAGTTACTTCTCCGATGAGACGATATGGTTCAAACGATCGCGGCAGAACAATTGACCCTGTATGACTTGGAGCAGAAGTTTCAGCTTCAGCGGGTTTACGATCGATCATTTTTGGCGGAATGGCAAAATGTGGTGCCAGATTTGGCGATCGGTGAGCAGGAGCGTTTGGCGCGAGTACGGCAGCATTATCTACATTTGGGCTCGCGACCTATGCTGGAGGGGATGGTGAAGATGGTGGTGGTGTCGCCGCTGCTGGATTTGGCAGGTTTTTTTGATGCGCCGTTTTACTCGACGAGTGAGGCGAGTATGAATTTGAC
The DNA here is from genome assembly GCA_012031975.1 of Alkalinema sp. RU_4_3. Classification (GTDB taxonomy): domain Bacteria; phylum Cyanobacteriota; class Cyanobacteriia; order Leptolyngbyales; family Leptolyngbyaceae; genus JAAUSA01. The sequence goes on from JAAUSA010000330.1 coordinate 3,223, forward strand.
GGCAAGGGATGGAAAGGTGACGGTGCGGGGAAAGATGGATGTGTTGGTGCTGTTGGATCAGCTTTGGGTGTTGGTGATTGAGTCGAAGCGGGCGGAGTTTTCGTTGAAGGTGGGGATTCCGCAGGTGTTGGCTTATATGATGGCGGCTCCTCAGGGGTCTTCACCGATCTATGGGATGGTGACGAATGGGAGTAATTTTACGTTTTTGAAGTTGGTGATGGCTTCGATGCCACAGTATGGTCAGTCGGATGTGTTTGATATTGAGCGGGGGGATGATTTGGCGATGGTTTTGCAGATTTTGAAGCAGTTGGGGCAGAGGGTTGGTGGGTTTCATTAGGAGGGACTTTGGCAGAAAAGGGACTCTACCAAAGCCCCTTCCCTTAAATCGATTCAAAGAAAGAGGTCAAGGCAAAGGCACATCCGAGCATGATGGTCGATCGTAGTAAAAGCGGAAAAATCAGCGAGAAGATCGCCATGCCTTCTGCGGCTAGACCTAGAACCCAAGATGAAAGTGTGAAGATCACCAGGCTCAGGAAGCAAGCGCAGAGGCTCTTGACCAAATAGGTACAAACCCGAAACAGTGCAGCAGCAATAGGTTTTTTCATGGGGATTAGGACTTACGCATTGACAAATGTCTCAAAGCCTGGATCAGACCTGGGCGATTTCCGCCAGATGGTCTTGAATGAAGGCGCGAATCAGGGGATTGAATAGATTTCGCTGCAACTCATACCAGTTGC
>JAAUSA010000331.1 GCA_012031975.1 Alkalinema sp. RU_4_3
GACGATCCCCAAGGCAAAAAACCTTGAACAAGAAAAATAACATCACCGCCCTCACCGACCTACTCCGCGATCGCGTCCAACGCAACACCCTAGACCAATGGCGCATCGGCGACAGCTTGGAAACCGCCAAACAAGGGACCATCGCCCCCCTCAACGAGAAGGGGCAAATCACCTGGCCCAAGGGTCGCCAAGCCAGATGGCTGTATCAGGAGATTGAACTGCCAGAGGCGTTTGTTGATTACCCGTTAGCGGGCATGACCGCCAGACTGGCCCTGACCTGGTGGGCCGATGCCGCCACAGTCTATATCAATGGGGAGCCCGTTCAGGAAGGCGATTTATTCGATCACAGTGCGCGGGTGGTTTTGCAGCAGCAATTGGTCCCAGGGACGCAGTTTGAGATCGCCCTGCATCTAGTCAGCCCCTTCCATGACATTGGCGCCTTGATGCGATCGCGCCTGATCTGTGAAGCCCACGACGGCAGCCTCGATCCGGGGTTTCTGGCCGATGAGGTTGCGGTGATTGGGTCCTATGCGGCGGTGTTTGAGAGCGATCGCGTGGGGGAACTGGAGGCGATGGTGGCGGATTGGTTGCAAACGTCGCCGATGGTGGGGCGTTTGCAACGGCTGAGGGAACAGCTACAGCCCTGGAGTAGTGCGATCAAACAGCATCAGGTGGCGCTGCTGGGCCATGCTCACCTGGATATGGCTTGGCTCTGGCCGATATCCGAAACCTGGGAGGCCGCTGAACGGACGTTTGTGTCAGCTTTAAACCTCCAGAAGGACTTCCCAGAGCTGACCTTCTGCCATACGACCCCGGCTTTGTACGAATGGATGGAGATCCATCGCCCGGAGCTGTTTGCGCAAATCCAAGCTCAGGTGAAGGCGGGGAGATGGGAGGTCCTAGGCGGACTTTGGGTGGAGCCCGAGGCCAACTTGATCGGGGCCGAATCCATGGTGCGGCAGATTCTCTACGGGCAGCGCTACTACCAGGAGAAGTTTGGGTCCACGAGTTCCATCGCCTGGCTCCCGGACACCTTCGGCTTCCCCTGGCAACTCCCCCAAATCCTCTCCCAGGGAGGCATCACCCACTTCGTGACGCAAAACTCCGCTGGAACGACACCAACAAATACAAAGATGAATACTTCCGCTGGCAATCCCCCGATGGCACGGCGGTCACGGCTTTGATGAGTAGTCCAATCGGCGAAGGCATCGACCCCGAAAAGATCGCCGACTACTGCTGGCAATGGCGCCAGCGGACGGGGTCAAACCATGCCCTTTGGCTACTCGGCGTAGGCGATCACGGCGGCGGTCCCACCCGCGACATGCTGGAGATTGCCGATCGCTGGTCCCGCTCTCCCTTCTTCCCCCGGATCACCCATGGCACCGCCCAGAGCTATTTAGAGGCGATCGAAACGCCCCAACTCCCGGTGCAAAACCACGACCTCTATCTTGAATTCCATCGCGGCTGCTACAGCGTCCACCGCGACCAAAAGGTCTACAACCACCAGTGCGAACTGGCCCTCTACCAGGCCGAGCTGTGGAGTTCGTTTGCAAACCTCGCCGTGGGGTTTGACTATCCCTACGAGGCGATCGCCACCGCCTGGAAACAGGTCCTGTTCAACCAGTTCCACGACATCCTCCCCGGCACCTCGATTCCGGAGGTCTACAGCGAAGCCAATCCCAATTGGGAAGCGGCGTTGGCAACCTGTCGAACCATTACAAACCAAGCCTTGGGCGCGATCGCCCAACAGATCACCAACGGCGACGCCCCGCCCGGCATCATTTTCAACCCCTGCCCCTGGGAGCGCAAAACCTGGTGTGGCGTGGTTCCGGCCCTGGGTTACCTGGTGACCACAGACCTACCCTTGGTCCCAAACCCCGTTGAACCCGCCGACCCCTGGGTGCTGGAAAACGAGGTTTTGCGGGTGACGATCGATCCGACTACGGGGGCGATCGCCTCCCTAATTTACAAACCCACCGACTACGAATACATCCAGGGCCTCGGCAACCAGCTCCAATTCTTCCAGGACGCCAACCAATACTGGGACGCCTGGAACATCGACCCCCAATACGCCCAGCATCCATTGTTTGAAACCACGCCGATCACGGCAAAGCGCCAGGATACGCAAACCACCCAGCAATTGACCATCCGCACCACCTTCCGCCAGTCCAGCTTCACCACCACCTACGTCCTAGCCCAAACCGCCGAATCCCTGAGGGTCGAAACCCAGGTGGACTGGCAGGAGCGCCATGTCCTAGTCAAAGTCGCCTTCCCTTTGACGATCACCGCTACGGTCGCCACCTACGACATGCCAGCGGGGGCGATCGATCGCCCCACCCTGCCGACGACCCCCGAAGAAAAGGCCCAGTGGGAAGTCCCCGCCCTTTCCTGGGCCAGCCTGACCGACGGCACCCAGGGCTTTAGCTTGCTCACCCCCAGCCTCCACGGCTACGACCACCAGGACCACCAACTGCGCCTCACCCTCCTACGCGGCATCGAATGGCCCGACCCAACCGCCGATCGCGGCCTCCAAACCTTCACCTACACCCTCTACCCCCACAGGGGCGACTGGCGATCGGCCCAGGTCCCCCGCCATACCCGCTCCCTCGCCCTTCCCTTGACAGAACTCCCCCTCACCGCCCAGCCCAACAGCAACAGCTTCCTCCAATGGCCCGCCCCCAACCTCGAACTCCTCTCCCTGAAGGCCTCGGAGGCAAGGGACGGTAGTTTTGTCCTGCGGGGCTATGAAAGCCACGGTAGCCCGGCCCAGTTCGATCTAACGGGCTCCCTGGGACTACAGCTAGGCGATCGCCTCGATCTGCTCGAAACCCCTACACCAGACCAATCTCCAGCCCTGCAACCCTGGGCGATCGCTAGTTTTCGCCTGAATGCGTCTGTTCTAAATAGGCAATAAAGCCTTCGTGGTTGCGATCGACGCGGATCGAGGTGCCGTCTTTGCTATGGATCAGCAAGCCCTCAATCTGCTCCTGTTGCAGGGCCTCACTGAGCAAAGCATCTAGACTCAATGCTTGAAAGGTCACCGTGGCCTGCTGGCTCAGATGCCGCGACATGACTAAGGGCAACCCCTTGGCATCAAATTTCCCCACACAGACTAAGGTCGCCGAATCATCAAATTCCATAGAAGCCCCGCAAATCAAGTTAGCCCCTAGAATTCCCCAATTTTGATCGCTGGTGACGGTGGTATTTTTCCCTTTTGGCATTTTAACTCCCTATCCTAAGAGAGATGTGGTTTGAGTGAATGAGGGTTAAAAATGGGAACTGATAGTTTATTCCCTGTGCGTAGGGGCCATACATTGTCAGGCCTGCATTCCTCCTGTAAATCCTTTGTTGCCTGAGGTTGTTGGTGTTTTCATTTTTACGAACCGAAAAATCTGGGCGTTTTGCCCCTGCCCTGTCTCTCCCACAATTGGCCTGGGCCGTGGCCCTAGCTGTCTTCCTGGTGGGACTGCGATTTTTTCACCTAGCCGCCAAACCCTTTTGGCTCGACGAAGCCTTCACAGCCTTTCATCTTTCGGGCTATCGGGATGCCGAGGTGAATGCCTTTGTGATGGGCCAGATTCGATCGGCGGCCCAGATGCTCCAGTTCCAACGGGCGAACGGCACCCATGGCTGGGCTGACATGGTGCAGCATATTGTGGAGACCGCCCCCGAGTTGCCTCCCCTCTATTTTCTCCTTCTGCGAGGCTGGTGCCATCTGTTTGGGCCTTCGGTAACGGCCATGCGTAGCTTGAGTGCCCTGTTTGGGGTACTGCTGCTGCCCGTGAGCTATTGGTTTTGCTGGGTGGCCTTTCGCGATCGCGCGTCGGCGCCCTGGCCATGGTGTTGATTGGCCTATCCCCCTTCCACCTGCTGCTCTCCCAGGAGGCCAGACCCTATACCCTGTGGCTGGTGGAGGTGATGGTGGCCAACATTGCCCTGATTC
>JAAUSA010000332.1 GCA_012031975.1 Alkalinema sp. RU_4_3
AGGTCTTCTGTCGCATTCGTGGCTATTTTTCCACTTTGCGTAAACAGGGTCATTCAGTTGTGGAAGCACTCGTTGCCTTGTTCTCGGGTCAGTCTATTCCCCTTCTTGCTCAACCTGAGTAGTTACTCGAGATTCTTGAATTGTCTATGGCTGCCACGAGTGCGAGCCAGATACCAACCTTCGGACTCGATTAGTTCAATGATCTCTTTGACTTTCATGGCTCTATGGTAGCAAAGGGAGGTGATGACTGGCAAATGAGGCAGTGCTCTAGCCAAGCTGAATCTCCGTAATGACTGACATTATGGCGATCGATCGCCTCCCTCAACCAGTCCGAGTCCGCCGATCGCCCCCTCCCCCACCAGCCCTCTCGATCGCCCCCTTCCTCGTTCCTCGTTCCGCCTTTCCAATTTCCCCTTTCTACGCCAAAATAGGCAAAACACATCGGGACGAGGCAGATGACGAACCCGTTGGCAATCCAAAAGATTGAGCAGGCGAAGGCGGAACAGTGGGAGGATTTGGGCATCATTCATCTAAAGGCGGGTGTTCACCGGAAACAGAAAGGATGCGCCGTATATTAACTACTCCTTCACGGTTGGTCTGTAGGCTTTCGATCGTAGCGCGTCCCGTCGGTGTCAATCCCAGCATTTTGGTTGTATCGGGCGTCCAGGTAAAATGATCACTCCACTTCATCTGTCTCGGATTGAAAAGAGGAACAATCTGGTTGGTGATAGGATCAATCGCCGTGATTTTATTATATTTGCAGTTATTGCATGTGTGGCAGGATAGGGCTAAATTTTCTGCAATTGTTTTTCCACCGCGACTCAATGGATGAGTATGTTCTATGACAAGCGGATCGACCGCAAATTTGGACGGACTGCGGCAGTATTCACATGCGCCTCTGGCTCGATCGAACACGAGTCTCTTTAAATCTGCTGGGACGTATTCACTAGGCATAGTTCAGATTTGGAATACCCAATGTTTCCATTAGACTACTCAAAGACACTTGGCGGAGCTGGGCAAGATTGGCCAGAGATTCGAGCCGTTTTGCACCTAGGACTTCGATTTGTTTACTGAGGTCGATCAGTGTTTCTTGCTCAGTGGGAGTGAGGGTTTCGGCTTCTCGTTTTTCGCGAAGCGCCTGGTATTGGCTACGCAAATCCGCTGGGATGCTTTGGTTAATCTGCTGAAGCATGAGGACTTCTTCTTCGGGCAGGATGGGTGTTTTGCGCCGCGCACGCATTGTAACGACCTGTTGCAGGAGCTGGTCGAGGTCTGTCTCGTTGAGCTGGTTGGCGGCATGAATGAGTTCGTCGAGGCTCATGGGATATCCTGCATCATGGTTATCTAACATTATAGCGATCGATCGCCTCCCTAACCAGTCCGAGTCCGCCGATCGCCCCTTCCCCAACCAGCCCTCTCGATCGCCCCCCTTCCTCGTTCCTGTGGCAGAACAACGGGAGGGATTAGTTGTCAAACAGCCTGGTTAGATCTTGATAGCCATTAGCAATCCGAATAATCTCGATCGTTGTTTCTTGAACTTGGTAGAAAATCAAATATTTTGAGTAGGCTAAACTCCGAGAATTAGGCAACAGTTCATCTCTGGAACGGCCAATGTAGGGAAATTGTGCAATGTATTTCATGCGTTCTGTAATTTCGCTGATGAACTTTTCACTGCGGGCCAATCCATAATTGTCACCTAGATAATCTGCAATGCGTTCGAGATCCAGATTGGCTGGATCAGAGATGATGAGGTTGAACTTCATTGTTAGGAATGAGACCCAAATAAGATCCAGGATAGACACCCCCTTAAACTCTTTCTAGAGCCCGTAAGGGTTTCAGGAATTTTGGATCTTATTGAATCCTCATTCCTTAGCTGTGACGCTGGCGCATTTTTTGACGAAGGCTGTCGATCGCAGTATCAAGGTCTTGGCTTTCACCCCGTTCTAAGGCCTCGGCTCCGATCTGAAGTTCTTGACGCAGTTCTGCAACACGCTCTTGGTAGATGGTCTCGCGATCGATTAGAGCATGCATCCCATCGACGAGAAGTTCTTCGACGGAGATATAGTTCCCGGCTTCTATCTGTCGGTGAGCAAAGGCTTCTAGCTCAGGAGGCAAGGAGATCATCATGGTTTGGGTTCCAGATGGAAGGTCTATGATGACTAGTTTAACCGATCGCATAGTCATCTGGTCTGATTATAACCCGATCGCCCCCTCCCCCATCAGCCCTCTCGATCGCCCCCCTTCCTCGTTCCGCCCTCCTCGTTCCTCCTTTCCCCTTTCCCCTTTCTACGCCAAAATAGACAAAACACATCGGGACAAGACAGATGACGAACCCGGCGGCACTCCAAAAGATTGAGCAGGCGCGGGCGGAACAGTGGGAGGAGCTGGATCTGTCGGGGATGGGGTTGACGGAGGTGCCGCCGGAGATTGGGGGGTTGGGGGAGTTGAGGCGGTTGATGATTGGGAAGCTCCATCACGGTAAACTGGGCTTTTTCGGCAACCGATTAACAACACTGCCAAAGGAATTGTTCCAGCTTCAGATGCTTGAAGAACTCGAAATGGGATTTAGTCATATTAGTGTCATTCCGGAATCAATCGGACAGTTGGTAAATCTGCAAATTCTAGGTCTCATTAATAATGAAGTTGGTGTTATTCCAGAATCAATTGGTCAGTTGGTAAATCTTCAAATTCTAGATCTAACTGATAATGAAGTTAGTACTATTCCAGAATCAATTGGTCAGTTGGTAAATCTGCGAATTCTTCGCCTTGGAAGCAACAAAATTACTAGAATTCCTGATTCGCTTAAAGAGTTAGTCAACCTCCAATGTCTTAACCTTACTGACAACCAAATTAGCATCATTCCTGATGAGATCGGACAGTTGGTAAATCTACAAACGCTTAACCTCGATTTCAACCAAATCAGTGTGCTTCCTGAGTCGGTTGGGCAATTGGCAAATCTGCAACGTCTAATACTCAGTTTTAATCAAATCAGCGTGCTTCCTGAGTCGGTTGGACAGTTGGCAAATCTGAACGCGCTCGGCCTCAATCACAACCAAATTAGCGCACTTCCAGAAGTAATCAAGCATTTACCAAAACTCGATACACCCACCGCACCAATCTTCACGACAACCGAGGACTTCTCCAGCTCAAACAAGCCCTCCAACAGGAACTCGAACGCCTCATCCCTCAAGGCATCCCCTTCCCCAACAAATGGCTCGCCGTCCGCTACACCCTCGAAAACGACAGCCGCAACTACATCGACTACTCCGAATATGAAACCATTTGTCGGCGTCATGAAATCGGCGATCGCACCGAAATGAAATCCCTCAGCCGCTTCCTCCACGACCTCGGCATCGTCCTCCACTTCCAAACCGACCACATCTTAAAACACCGCCTCATCCTAAAACCCAACTGGGGCACCACCGCCGTCTACAAAATACTCGACAACCCCACCGTCAAAACCCACCTCGGCCAATTCAGCGACACCGACCTGGGCCTCATCTGGTCCGACCCCCAATACGCCGACATGCGCCACGAACTCCTCCAACTCATGAAGGAATTCAAAGTCTGCTACGAAATCCCCCGCCGCAAAGGCCAATACATCGCCCCCCACCTCCTTTCCGCCGAAAGCCCCATCATCAACTGGAACCCCAACCAAAACCTGATCCTCCGCTACGACTACAAAAACTTCATGCCCAAAGGCATCCTCACCCGCTTCATCGTCGAAATGCACAACGACATCGAAAACGTCAGCGACCCCGAAAATGCCCTCGTCTGGAAAACAGGCGTCATCCTCACCAACGGCCCCACCCGCGCCGAAATCACCGAACATTACTACCAACGCAAAATCCACATCCGAGTCTCCGGCCCCGCCCCCGCGACTTCCTTACCATCATCACCCGCAAATTCGCCGAAATCCACTATGAATTCTACGACGACAC
>JAAUSA010000333.1 GCA_012031975.1 Alkalinema sp. RU_4_3
GGGGGAGCGCCAGGGGGCTTGCCTGGGGGTGAAGAATCAGGTGGTGGCGCTGGTGCCGTCGGATAGTAAGGGGGCGACGGTGATGGATCGTCCGACGCTGGGTTTTGTGTTGCCGAAGACGGAGGCGACGCAGGCGGAATTGCGGATTCGGGATGAGAATTTTAATGTGGTTTACCATACGACGTTTAGTGTGTCGGGGACTGGTGGGGTAATTGGAGTGGGGATTCCAGCTTCGGCGGCGGGGCTGGAGGAAGGGAAGAGTTATAGTTGGGATTTTGCGTTGGCTTGTGAGGGGGATCGATCGGCGGATTTACGGACGACGGGGTTGATTTATCGGATGACGGCGGCGGGGAGTTTGGCGAAGCTGGATGGGTTGAAGCCGGAGGCGCGGGTGGATTTGTTGGCGCGGGAGGGGGTTTGGTATGATGCGTTGGCGACGATGTTGGAGATGCGGGAGAAGGCGCCGCAGGATCGTCAGGTGAAGGCGGAGTGGGAGGAATTGTTGCGATCGGTGGGGCTGGAGCCTTAGGGCGGGGCTTGTGAGCTGACAGGCAAACTGATTGATTAGTTTTCGATCGTTTAATGAAAAAATCTTCTGGATCTTTTGTGGATTCAGGAGTTTTTTTTCTGGGTAATTATTTTTAAATCTTCCATTTTTCAGGGCTATTTTACTGTTGGCACATTCTATGGATGGGCCATGGGAATGTTCTATGGTTCTGGAGGGATAGGGCGTGGAGGGATGATTATAATTAGGGTTTAGTGACATCAGGAGCTGTGTGTATGAATGCTGGTGATGAAAGGCTTATTGAGTTGATGCGGGCGGCGGGGGTGTCGAGTTTTGCGGCGCTCTGTAAGAAGACGGGGGTGTCGGAGAAGGCGCTGAGGCGCTTGCGAAGGTTGCAGTTGTCGCAGATGCAGGTGGTGACGCTGGGGAAGATTGCCGGGGGTCTGGATGTGTCGCTGGAGCGGCTGGTGCAGGTTTTTTCGGAGGATGGGAATACGGTCGAGGAAGCGGTGGATGGAGAGGAGATGGTGCGGGTTCAGGCTTTGCAGGTGCTGGAGCCTTGGCTGTTGCAGTGGTCAGCGGCGGTGTATGCAGCGCAGCAGAATCCGTTGGCTCCAGCGGTGAAGTTGGTGCCGCTGATGCGGCCAGTGGAGATGCTGGTGGAGAGTTGGGGGGTGCAGGCGAGTTGGGTCAGTGGGTGAGGTAGGGACGTTTGATCCGCTGCGTCATGAGTCGATGCAGTCGGTGATCGAGGAAGGGGAGCGGGTCAAGGTGGTGGCTTGTGGCTATTCGCGGGGCGATCGGTTGTTGTATCGGGCGCGGGTGGTGCGGGTAGATTAGTTGTTGGGATGTTTTGGGGCGATTGCTTTGGGCGATCGCCTTTGTTTTGCGATGGTTTTGCTCAGTTGAGGGGGGTGAGTATTGAATATGAAACTATTTTGAGATTACTATATTAGCTTTAAATAAATCACTTTTTGATTGCTTATGTTATTTGATTAATTGCAAATTTTAAACTGATTTATGTTAAATTGCTTTTCTAAAAAAAATAGCATATTTTGCAAAAATGTATTTATATAGCACAAAAAAATAAAAATACTGTAATTACTATGGAATGGGGGTTTTAGTGGTAGCGATCGGAAGGGTGAAATGGAATTTACTGCCTTTGCCTTTACCTGCTGATTTGGCCCAAAGTTTTCCGCCGAGGCGACGGGTAAGTTGACGGGCGATGGCGAGGCCGAGGCCTGTGCCACCGATGGCGCGTTGGAGGAATCCTTCTTCTTGGTAGAAGCGTTCAAATATGTTTTCTAGGCGCTGGGGTTCGATGCCGCAGCCGGTGTCGGTGATGGTGATTTCGAGGTGTTTTTTGGTGGTGGGTTTGACGTCGATGGTGACGGTGCCTTGGGGGTCTGTGAATTTGCAGGCGTTGTCGAGGAGTTTCATGAGGAGCTGGAGGAGGGCTTCGCCGTCGGCGAGTACGGGGGGGAGGGCTGGGGGAATGTTGGTGAGGATTTGGGGGGTGTTTGGGGCGCGTTGGTTGCTGATGGCGAGGGCGATGGAGTCTTCGAGGTTGAGGGGTTCGAGTTGGATTTGGGTGAGGTTGCCTTCGAGTTTGGAGAGGAGGAGGAAGTCTTGGATGAGTTTGCGGAGGCGATCGGAGTCAGCAAGTGCTGTTTCGAGCATGACCTTTTGGTATTCGGGGGGCATGTCGGGTTCTTCGACGAGGCTTTCTAGGCAGACTTGGATGGTGGAGAGGGGGGTGCGGAGTTCGTGGCCGACGATGGCGATCAGGTTGTTTTGGGCTTGTTCGATGGCGGCGAGTTGGCGGTTGAGTTGTTCGAGGTTTGTGTAGGATTTGATTTGTTTGTATTGGCCGGCTTGGAGGTAGGTGACGAGGCGGGCGGTGAACATTTGGACGTCGAAGTTGATGCCTGTGGGTTCGGGTTGGGGGAGGGTGAGTTGGTGGCGATCGATGGCTTGTTGGATGTGGCTGGTGAGGTCGGGGCGATAGGTTCTAATCCGCGCTAGGAGGAGGTGGGCGGCGGTGCGGCTGGTGTGGGCGTCGAAGGTCCAGAAGCCTTGGAATTGGCGGGCGGAGTCGAGGGCGGCGCTGATGGGGGCGGAGTGTTCGCGGCAGATGAGGCAGGCGCTGTGTTGGGGGCTGAGGATGACGAGGTGCCATTCTTGGGCGAGTTCGTCTTGGGGGTTGAGGGCTATTTTGGCGTAGGGGGAGTCGTCGGTACTGAAGGCGGTTTCGGGGGCGGCGAGGACGTAGACTTGGTCGGTTTTGGTGGCGATGCGCTGGTAGCGGCGGGTTTCTTGGCTGTAGTAGCGTTCTTGCTGGAAGTTGGCGATGACGAGGGGGCGATCGGTTTCTGCGCCTTCTAGCACGAGGTCTTCCATGGCGTGGGAGAGGGCTGTGAGGGCGGTTTTGAAGTAGATTTGGGCCTTCGTGGTGGGGAGGGCCTGGAGTATGTCTTGAAGGAGTGAGGTGGACTCTTGCATCAAGGGGGGGAGGGAGCGATCAAGGGACTGGATCTGGGGTATGCCCAGGGTTATCTAGCATAGCGTTTGAGGCGGCTGGGATGTAAGGATTTCTTTTGTGATGTTATGTGAAGGGGTGGTTTTCATAGTATATTCAGGCTATAGTTTGTCTGAACTAGTTTGCTGTTTTTTTTGAGTCTTGGTGTTGGACTTATGTTGAGTCTTGTTTGAGATTTTGGGATGATTGGTTGGGGGTTATGGCTAGGGCTAGGGCTTCGGCGACTTTGATGCCGTCTACGGCGGCGGAGAGGATGCCTCCGGCGTAGCCGGCTCCTTCTCCGGCGGGGTAAAGTCCTCGCGTGTTGAGGCTTTGGTAGTCGGGTCCGCGTGTGATGCGGATGGGGGAGGAGGTGCGGGTTTCGATGCCTGTGAGGATTGCGTCGGGGTGGGCGAAGCCGGGGATTTGGCGATCGAATTCAGGGATGGCTTCGCGGATGGCTTCTATGGCGTAGTCGGGTAGGCTGGGGCTGAGGTTGGTGAGGTGGACGCCGGGGCGGTAGGAGGGTTTGACGGTGCCTAGGGCTGTGGTGGGGCGATCGAGGAGGTAGTCTTCGATGCGTTGGGCGGGGGCTTTATAGGTGCTGCCGCCGAGGATGTAGGCGGCTTGTTCGAGTTGATTTTGGAGGTGCATGCCGCCGAGGGGGCCGGGGGGAAAGTCGGTGGGATCGATGGCGACGACGATGCCTGCGTTGGCGTTTTTGCCGCTGCGTTCGTATTGGCTCATGCCGTTGGTGACGAGGTGGCCGGGTTGGGATGTTGCTGCGACGACTTGGCCGCCGGGGCACATGCAGAAGCTGTATACGGAGCGTCCGTTGCTGGCGTGGTGGACGAGTTTGTAGTCGGCGGCGCCGATGCAGGGGGTGGGG
>JAAUSA010000093.1 GCA_012031975.1 Alkalinema sp. RU_4_3
TCGAAAGTTAGATTTCTTTGCCTATACGATCCATGTGCCAGAAGGTGGGTTTGGTGGTGATGCTGGACAGTTGGATTTGCTGTCGCAATCGTCACAAACTACGTTGCCACAAACACAGTGGGAGGCGTTGGAGTTATTGAAGTCTTTGGGGTTTCGAGTGAATCCCCATCGGGAGCAATGCAGGGATTTGCAGGCGGTGCAGGATTATTGCGATCGCTGGATTGAGGCACGCCATGAATTGGATTATATGACCGATGGGGTGGTGATTAAGGTTAATGAGTTTGATTTGCAGGAGAAGTTGGGGTTTACGCAGAAGTTTCCGAGGTGGGCTATTGCGCTGAAGTATCCGGCGGAGGAGTCGCCGACGATTTTGGTGGGGGTGACGGTGCAGGTGGGACGGACGGGGGCGATTACGCCTGTGGCGGAGCTGGAGCCTGTGCAGTTGGCGGGTACGACGGTGTCGCGGGCGACGTTGCATAATGCCGATCGATTAAAGGAATTGGATCTGCACGCGGGAGATACGGTGATTGTCAGAAAGGCCGGGGAGATTATTCCGGAAGTGGTGCGGGTGTTGGCGGAATTGCGGAAGGCAGGGGCATTGCCGATCGTGATGCCGACACATTGCCCGGAGTGTGGTTCGGAGGTGGTGCGGCCTGAGGGTGAGGCGGTGACGCGCTGTGTTAATTCTTCTTGTCCAGCGATTCTTCGGGGTTCTTTGATCCATTGGGTGAGTCGTGGGGCGATGGATATTAACAGTGTTGGAGAAAAGTTAATTACGCAATTGTTAGACGCGGGTTATATTACGTCGATCGCCGATTTGTATGAGCTAACGGCTGAAAGATTGTTGCAGCTCGATCGCATGGGGCAGAAGTCGGCGGATAAGGTGGTGGAGGCGATCGCGTTGTCGAAACAGCAGCCTTGGTCGCGGGTGCTGTATGGGTTAGGAATTAGGCTGGTGGGGTCTGTGAATGCGCAGACGTTGGCGGAGGAGTTTCCTTCGGTGGAGGTTTTGGCGGGGGCGCGGCCGGAGGCGATTTCGGGGGTGTTTGGGATTGGGCAGGAGATTGCGCTGTCAGTGTCGCAGTGGTTTTCTGTGCCGGGGAATCAGGCTTTGATTGAGCGGTTGAGGGGGGCGGGGTTGCAGCTTGTGGGTGAAGTGCGGGAGAGGGTGCGATCGCCGAGACTGGGGCGACGGGGAAGACGTTTGTGGTGACGGGGACGCTGCCGTCGTTGAAGCGGGATGAGGCGAAGGAGATGATTCGGTTGGGGGGCGGGAAGGTGACGGATTCGGTGAGTAAGAGGACGGATTTTTTGGTGGTGGGGGAGGATGCGGGGTCGAAGTTGGATAAGGCGCTGTCGTTGGGGGTAGCGACGTTGTCGGAGGGGCAGTTGTTGGCGCTGTTGGGGAAGGAGGCCCCTAGCTCCCTTGCTTGAATACCCCTTAGGGCTATAGATCGCCGCTATAATGAGTAGAACAACAGAGCTTGAGAACCTGCAACTTCTGACAACCCAAACATAATGGAGGAATCTCAGAATGGCTGAAAATACTGTCACATTTTCCTTTGATGTCCTACTGACTTCGATCGCCCAGCTCGGCGTCATGGAGAAAATCCGACTTCGAGAATTCCTAGATAGTTCGATCGCCCAGGAAGACTTAGACGAAGAGGCGATTGAAGCCCTAGAAGATGCGGAGGATATTGCGGATGCCAAAGCTGCCCTTGCTGAACCTGATTTCCTAACCCTTGAAGAATTTAAGCGGGAACTCAGACTGCCATGATTTATGAAGTGATTGTCAAGTCAAATGTTCTTCGTCAAGTGCGAAAGCTAGAACTAGAAATTCAGGACGAAATTGAGATCGCGATCGAGTCCCTAGCCACCGAACCTCGCCCTGATGGATGTAAGAAACTGAAGGGAGAAGATAGCCTCTTCTGCCAACCCGCCGAAACAGACTCAGCAATAATTGTGCCGTTCCAGTCATTGTGGAAACGGTAGACGATGACGCGATCGGTGTTGAGGGCATAGCGCAGTTCGCTGACGGTGACATTGAGAATATCTTCTTCCTTGAGCGATCGCCGCATGTTATCGACAATTTCATTGAGCAGTTGCGACTTGGCGATGCCACGGGCTTGACGTTTAATTAATGCCGCTTGATCGAGTACGAATCCTAGCTGGGAAGTGAGTTTTGCAAAGAGATCCACTTCTTCGATTTCCCAATGGCGTGGTCCTTGGCATTCATGGGCAGTGAGGCGTTTTGGGGCAGCCATGCCTAGGATAAGTTTGGGGCTGATTGGGTTGGAAGTGACTGAGACCCAGGGCGAGGGGTTGGGAAACGTAGGGTTTGGATTGCCACAATCATGCCGATAATTTCGCCGCTGGTGCGATCGATCACAGGCTGCGCAAACCTTAGCGCCGTCGCATTAATTTCTGGAATGACGATCGGCTCACTCATCACCGATCGCTTCTGGGCCAAGGACTGCTGGAAGTAGGTTTCCTTAGACTGATTTACAAACGGCTCCCCGGCGGTTTGGAGTAAAACATTGCCTTGGCGATCGCAGAGTGCGATGGTGCGATCGACGCCGTAGCTTTGTTTCTGCTGCTCTAGGGCCTGGAGTTTTCACTATCCGGCACTACCTTGCGCCACTTGCTATCGCTAAACATCGGCAGTTTTGCCATGGCATCCAGGCTACGAAACCGCTCAGCAAAGAATTGATTGAGGCGATCACTCATATTTGTCGCCTGCTGCTCCTGCTGCTGGGCGATGCCGTAGGCGAGCGATCGATTTACCAATATATAGCCGCCAATGCCCAGGCCCAGCAAGGGTAGTAATCCCAGCAGAATCGTCAGGCCCAGCCGCTTGGGCGATTGCCAAAATGTTGCCTTGGGTTTGGGAGTTTTATCGGGGGCGATCATCGATAAACCCTTAATCGCTGGGGGTGGCGGCGCGGGTTGACAAACGGAAGACTGGACCTGGGAACAAAAAAAAGTCATGGTAAAACAGCCTGACAGGCAAATAGGTCTATCGCAAAATATGCACGGCGATAACATAAAAAGACTGTAGAGACCCAAACCCGGTTGAAAAAACCTTCTTTCAGAGCATTCCCAAATCCTAGGTCCGCTCAACCTAACCTGAGATTTTCTAAGTTACATACAGGGAAAATACAGATTCATTCGAAAAATGAATATTTGTAACGGGCTCACCTCAGTGTTTTCATCTGATGACAAAACATCATCATCCGCCGATTCCGCTGCCCCAATTCCGCCATTTATCGCTACCATAGAAACTATCCCTTCAGTTTCGCCTTCGAGGCATCCTATGGCAGTCAAGCAACAGTTCAAGAGTCTTCCCGATCTCCTAGCCAACGCTAGCCGTCCAGTCCTCGTGGACTTCTACGCCGAGTGGTGTGGTCCCTGCAAGATGATGGCCAAGGTCCTCGAAGAAGCCAACGACGATCTCCAAGGCAGGGTTCAAATCGTCAAAATCAACACTGAAAAGTATCCAGGTCTGGCGTCCCAGTACGAAATTACTGCACTACCCACGATGGTTTTGTTTGAAAACGGCAAACCTGTGAAGCGTCTCGAAGGGTTGATCGGCAGTGACGAACTGGTCGATCGCCTCCGTCCCTTCCTGCGATGAATCCCTGTCCCTGCGGCAGCGGCCAGATCTATGCTAGCTGCTGCGAACCCTATATTACTGAGGTGACTCCAGCTCCCACGGCGGAGGCTTTGATGCGATCGCGCTACACGGCCTACAGTCTGGGGGCGGTGGACTACTTGATCAGTAGTTTGCATCCGTCAAAAAACACCAAGGGCCTGCGGTTCGAACTATTAGAAAGTGCCCAATCCACAAAATGGCTGAGGCTAGATATCCTCGCGATCCAGCGAGGCGGCCCAAAGGATAAAAAAGGCATCGTCGAATTTGTGGCAACCTATCGCGGCAAGGAATTTTTGTCAAAACCAGGGCAACTGCATGAGCGATCGCGGTTTGTCAAATAGGCGATCGCTGGTTTTATACGGATGGCGATATTTTGCCAGCGATCGAGCTGCCCTAATCCAAGGTTTTGACGGTTAAAACTTGGGGCGGCGTGGCGTCGGGGGGATAGATTAAATCAACCTTGACGGTGCGTTTTGAATTGGGTTGCAGTTTTAGTTTTATCAATTCGCTACCTTCTTGACCCCGACGTTGGACCAGGTGGAAATATTCCGTCTGGGGCATTCCATAGTCATCACTGTACCGAAACCGCACGGTGCCTCTGAAGACCGCAGCCTTAGGGAGTGGGTTGAAGAAATATAAGCCTTCCTGGGGATTTTCTTTCTTGACGGGGGACTCGATCGTCACGACTACGGTTTTTACTTTCTCACTTTTATTCAAGAGCGGCAGACTCAAATTGTACTGAACCGCATAATTCCCATGGGCTTGGTAGGAAGTATCCGGATAGCGTTCCAACATCACGGCACTTTGGTTTTGCCCGGTACCCAAATCACCCCGATGTAAGGTAGCAATCCCAAAGGAAATGGCCTTACCTTCCGCCGGAATCGCCAAACTCGATTCCCCCGGATCAGTGACCAACCCCCGCCAAGTCGCACCACTCGAAACGCCGCCCACACGGCTATAGATTAGGTTGCCTTTTTTCTGCTCGATCGGCGTCGGTGTTTTATCGCGCGGAACAGAGCGATCGGCGTTTTTCAATAGGGTTTCCCAATCCGCCAATTCGGGGGGCGTTTCATTTCCTTGGGCATCGGTTTTGGCAAACAATGCCAGGCTGGCGAGATAAACCTTGCCTGTGCTGCGGAGGCGTTGCATGGTCGATCGGCCATTGAGCGGCGGGCTGAGGGTTTTGACGGGAATCGGCAGGTTGAATAACAGGCGATTTTCGCCGGGGGGGATGACGAGCACGGGGGGAATTAGGGTTTGGGCCTGGGGGCGGAGGAGTTCGCTACCAGCTCTACCGCCGGGGCCGGAGAAGACTTTGCCATCGTTGTTTTCCTGGACAGGGGGCAGATCGATGAAGGGGGCATCGGGCTGGCTGAGGTAGCTGGCCGACTGCATCAGATCTATTGTGACGGGCTTATTGCCTGGGTTATGGACAATTACTGCTGTGTAGAGCGTCCGTAAATCCTTCTCGCTGCCTTTGGCAATATGGTGGGAAAACAGATCGAACCGCCCTTCAAAGGCATAGTTGAGATGGACGCTGGGCACCTTCATGCCCATGGGTGGAAAGGTAGAGAGTAAAATACCTTCGTTGAGGACGAGTTCAGGGCTGTTGCTGTTGAAAACGGGGACAGAGTCAAGAGCGCCGGGGAGCGATCGGACCTCCTGGGGGCGGAGGTATTCCTTGGGAGGTGCGGGTGGGGTGGTTTGGGCGAGGAGGAGAGAGGCGAGTAGAGGCAGCATGAGGGAAAGGGGGTTTTCAAGATTGGTGGGATTTGTGGGATACACAAATTATGGGCGCGGGATACGCGCCCATACCAGAATCGATCGGGAATGCAGCTTGTAATATTAGACGTATTTTTGCAGGAGAAGTTTCATTTTCTCCTTGGTGGTGGCAGGCACCTTGTCGAGCGGGGTCAAAATCGCATATTTCAAAGCCTCGTGAGCCTCTGACTGCGGGGGATTTGCAGTAATGCGTTTGACCGTTTCGCGGATGACTTTTTGGGCATTTTCGGCGTTTTTATGGAGGTTAGCGACGACCATTTCGACGGTGACGCTGTCGTGGTCGGGATGCCAGCAGTCATAGTCAGTGACCAGGGCAAGCGTCGCGTAGGCAATCTCAGCTTCGCGGGCCAGTTTTGCTTCCTGCAGGTTGGTCATACCAATGATCGTCGCGCCCCAGCTTCGGTAGAGATTGGACTCAGCCTTGGTGGAGAAGGCAGGGCCTTCCATGCAGACGTAGGTGCCGCCGATGTGGACATCTGGACCGCCGAGGTCGATCGTTTTAGCCGCACCCCCAAGGATTTCGGCGAGTTTCGGACATACGGGATCGCCGAAGGTAATATGGGCAACGATGCCTTCGCCGAAGAATGTGGAGATACGGTTGCGGGTGCGATCGATAAATTGATCCGGAATCACCATATCCAGGGGTTTTGCTTCAGCCTTGAGGGAGCCGACGGCGGAGGCGGAGATGATATATTCGACGCCTAGGCTCTTCATGGCGTAGATGTTGGCGCGGAAGGGAAGTTCTGTCGGCAGCAGGGTGTGGCCTCGGCCATGGCGGGCTAAGAAGACGACGGGGACGCCGTCGAGGGTGCCTTTGATGAAGGCATCGGAGGGTTTACCGAAGGGGGTGTCGATTTGAATTTCTTCAACATCTTTGAGGGCTTCCATTTTGTAGAGGCCGCTACCGCCGATGATGCCGATTTTGACTTGAGACATGGGAGAGCGTTTGAACAACAGCTAAAAGGGTACAGGGTTTGGGGGTGTTTTGGCAGAAAAAGTCCCCTACCGCCACCCCTTACGCATCCTCCTCCCGGTCAAAAAACAAAATCTTCACCGCCATTCCTGCAAACCCCACCGCCGCAATTCCCTTGGTCCAAACGACTGGTAGTACTTGCGCTGTCCCTTCGCCCACAATCACGCCGATCGCACTCGCCATAATCAAAGCCGCCACGGACCCCAAAAACACCGCCAACGGAGACTTCGCACTGCCGCCTAGGGCGATCGCCGCCAACTGACTTTTATCGCCCAGCTCCGCCAAAAATACCGTAATAAAACTCAGACCCAAAAGCTGCCAACCCATAGCCCTACATCCCCCTCGCAATATCGATCGTTAACAAAACTGCGACCATGGCTAAAATACCGCCTGTTACCAGGCGCAATACCTGGGGACTCAGCCATTTACCCAACCAGCGCCCCAGCAATACTCCGACTAAACTGGTTGCAACTAACGCCGAGGCTGCACCGCCAAACACAATCCATGGCCGATGGGACTGCGCACTCATCAACAGCACTGCCACCTGGGTTTTATCCCCCAGCTCTGCCAGGAAAATAGTTACAAATGTCGAGATAAAACAACCCAGGAACGCATTCTTCGGTGCATTGGTCGTTTCTAAAACCAGATCTGGGGACTGGTCTATGGGTGGTGATGGATCAAGCTCTTTCATAATTCTTTCATTATCTTCACTTTCCCCAAAAATGGCAACCGCTTTAGATCCCCACGGCTCGATCGAACACCAACAGCTCCAGACTGCGATCGCCGTACACCCCCTCGATCTGGTCCCGGCAACAGTCTATGGCAAAGTCATTGACTTCCTCGGGCTCGATCTCGAACATCTCCTGAAAGGTCTCCGCCGTCACCCGACAGAAACTGGGCCGCTTCTCATAAATGGTGCAGTCCCGCTGGGTCGGGTCGTAGTGAATGCACCAGCCATCCTCGCCCACCATGCTCATATAGAGGGCTAGCTGATCGGGGTTCAAATAGTCAGCGAGATCAGGCCGATCGCTCGGATCCAGATTGCAACAGGCTCCGCAGTTTTTCACACATTGCCAGGTGGCCATAGCTTCATCAATAAGGAGTGCAAACCAGTTTAAGACCATAGCAGCCCTGGCCCCAACATCGCTTCATTGAGTTTTGTAACAAGGATTCAGATTGTGGGGCGATCACGTCATAGAATAGGTCATCTAACTGTTCTGGGCGAGTCCGGAGAAAGGCAAATGGATTTTGAGGTTATTTTTCAGCTGACCTGTCTAGCGCTGGTCGTGATTTCCGGCCCTGTGGTGGTCTTTTTGCTGGCCGCGCGCGGTGGCGATCTGTAACCCTACAGATTGTAAGTTTTGAGATTTGAGAGAGAGTAGCTTACGTGAGTCCAGCCTTCGGGTTGGACTTTTTTATTGGCTACCCCTGAACAAATAGCCGATCGAAAAACCCGGTATACTGAGGGCTTCAACTCATTAACCGTCTTGGCCATGCGCATTGCAAACAACATCACAGACCTAATCGGACGTACCCCCCTGGTGCAGCTCAATCGCATCCCCCAGGCCGAAGGCTGCGTCGCCCAGATTGTGGTGAAGTTAGAAAGCATGAACCCGTCTTCCTCAGTTAAGGATCGCATCGGCATCAATATGATCCTCGCCGCCGAACGCGAGGGTCTGATCTCCCCCGGCAAGACCGTCCTCGTTGAACCCACCTCCGGCAACACAGGCATCGCCCTGGCCATGGCCGCCGCCGCCAAGGGCTATCGCCTGATCCTCACCATGCCCGAAACCATGAGCGCCGAGCGGCGGGCCATGCTGCGGGGCTACGGCGCAGAACTGGAACTCACCCCTGGCCCTGAGGGCATGTCCGGCTGCATCCAACGCGCCCAGAAGATTGTGGACACCACCCCCGGAGCCTACATGCTCCAACAGTTCCGCAACCCCGCCAACCCTGAAGTCCACCGTCGCACCACCGCCGAGGAAATCTGGAACGACACCGATGGCCAGGTAGACATTCTGATCTCCGGCGTCGGCACAGGTGGAACGCTCACGGGCATCGCTGAAGTGATCAAAGGCCGCAAACCAGAGTTCCAGGCGATCGCCGTCGAACCCACCAACAGTCCAGTCCTTTCGGGCGGCAAACCCGGCCCCCACAAGATCCAGGGCATCGGTGCGGGCTTCATCCCCCCGGTCCTGAACGTCAACTTGATCGACGAAGTGATCGCCGTGACCGATGACGATGCGATCGCCTACAGCCGCCGCCTGGCCCGCGAAGAAGGTTTGCTCTCCGGGATATCCGCCGGAGCGGCCCTCAAGGCTGCGATCACCGTGGCAAAACGCCCCGAAAACGAAGGCAAACTGATCGTGATGATCCAGCCCAGCTTCGGCGAACGCTACCTCAGCACAGCCCTCTTTGCCGAATAACCTCTTCCTTCTTCCCTCTTTCCTCTTCTTTCTTCTCCATGTCCGCGACCCATTACCAAACCCTAGAAGTCAAACCCAGCGCGACTCCGGAGGAAATCAAACGGTCCTACCGGAGGCTGGCTAAGGCCCTGCACCCCGATCGCAATGCTGACAGCAGCCATGAAGCGATCGCCCATCTCAACGTGGCCTACGAAACCCTCAGCGATCCGCTCAGTCGCCGCGCCTACGACCAGCAGTTGCAGTACGCCCCCAGTGGGCACCACCAGCGCACCGCCCAGGCCGCTGACCTCTACCGCAAGGCCCGCACCAGTGCCCCCAGCTCCGACGATCAGATCAAAACCTGGGTCAACCGCGCCTACACCCCGGCCATCCGCCTGATCACCCAGATTATCAAACCCCTCAAGGAGCAGATTCGTGATCTCTCCGCCGATCCCTTTGACGATGCCCTGATGGATGTCTTCATGACCTATTTGGATGGTTGTCGATCGGACCTCGAAAAGGCCCAGCGTGTCTCCAAATCCGTCCCCAATCCCCCCGCCCTCGGCAACATCGCCGCCAACCTCTACTACTGCCTCAACCAGATCAGCGATGGTCTCCAGGAACTGGAATACTTCACCGTCAATTACGACGAAAACGCTCTCCATACGGGCTACGAAATGTTCCGGATCGCCCAGGGACTCAAGCGAGAGGCCCAAGCGGGCGTAAGGGAATTGCCTAAGTAGGAAGCTACCCCGCCCGCAACAAAACCCCTTGATCCAAATCCAACACCCACCCCCGCCGCGTAAATAGGACTGCATATTCATCTGCACAAACAAATCCCGTAATTCCTCAGCCACCGTCAACGGCGGATGCCCAGCCAACGCCAACGCAATCAACCGCTCAGCTACTGCCAACTCCCCGATCTCCATGGCCAAAGATGCTGCACTACGATGGATGATCGATCGAGTGGGTTCCGCATCTACCCGTTCCGCCAGCACCTCCGCCGCCGCGACTGCTTTCTCCAAGGCTCCCTTTAAGCACCGCTGGTATTCCACCAAATCTCCCCGGAGTTTGGCCACATCCGCCAGCTCTGCCAAATCCATCGCCGACTCATGGAGGGTTTCGGGATCTACTAACTGAGAGTCAATTAGGCTCATTTGCGAACTACCTGAGCGAGAGGACCACTAAATTCAACGACTACAATATAGGCAGGTAAACGACCATCCGTTGGCTTAACCTGCTCTAGCTTCAGTTTAACCCTTGACTTCACCAGTCTGTCATTCCCCGATCGAATTCCCGACACCTCTAAACGGGCCATCCCCCGCAGGTAGTTCACACCATGACTCTCCTCCACATAGCCCAGAAGATAGTCATACCCTGTGCCCTTACGCGATCGCCGGATCACCGAAAACCCTGTCAGCCGACCCATGAGCAGTAACGCCACCGCATAGGCCCCTTGCTCTGTGGTGTACTCTAGGTCATTCCAGCAAAGACGCATCTGGGCTGTCACCTCAGGCCAAAGCAGTTCGCAATCTTCCGTAACTTCTCCGGTAATCTCCAAGCAAACGCCTGGTAAATGTCCCTGCTCAGCTAGACAAATTGCTGCTGCTTCCATCAAAACCGCATCATAGGCTGGTGTGATAGCTGGTAAACCCTTGCATAGATGTGATAGGTTGAGGGTCATCACTTCTAGGTCATCCCAGCAAAGATACATCTGGGTCGTTACAATAGCAGAAAATCACTAGTGAAACCGCGCACCATGGGTCTGTTCGATCGCCTCCTCACCACCGCCCGTGCCAACGTCAACTATTGGGTCGGCCAACAGGAAGACCCCGAAAAGGTCTTGGAAACCTTCATGCGCACCATGCAGGCGGACCTAGTATCCAACCGCCAGGCCGTCGCCCAGGCGATCGCAACGTCCCGCCGCACCGATCGCCAAGCTCAAAACGCCCACACCCAAGCCACTGCCTGGTTCGATCGCGCCCAAACCGCCCTAGAACACGGCGACGAAACCCTAGCCCGCCAAGCCCTCACCCGCCGCGTCTCCTACCAATCCCTGGAGCAGCAACTTAAGGAGCAATACAACCAGCAAACCCTGCTAATCAGCCAGTTGAAGCAAACCCTGATCACACTAGAGCAGAAATTCCTCCAGCTCCGCACCGAAAAGGACATCTACCTCGCCCGTGCCCGCGCCGCCCAGGCCAGCATCCAGATCTACGAAATGCTCGATCGTACAGGCAGCAGTGAAGCCATCCGCGCCTTTGAGCAGGTGCGCGATCGCGTCGATCACCTGGAAGCCCAAGCCGAAGTCGCCGCCGAACTCAACGCCAGCAGCCTAGACCAGCGCTTCGCCTCCCTTGAAACCCAAGCCGATATCGAATCGACGCTCACCCAACTCAAAACCCAGCTGGGCTCAAACCGGCGATCGCCCCGATGACGACCCCGATCTCGCCAAAATCCGCGCCCAACTTCGCCAGTAAGGGCGCATTGCATGCGCCCCCGCCTCACCCACCACCAGTAGATCCAAATCCCTGCGATAATAGAAAACCCTGCCGCAACCAGACTCGATCGCCATGGCGTTTTACATCGCACCCACCTTCCTTGAAAACTCGCGGTCCATATCACAAGAACTTCCTGGACCTGCCCCAAGTCAAAGTCCCTCTCATCTTGGGCGTCCATGGCCGTAAAGGCGAAGGCAAATCCTTCCAGTGCGATCTCGTCTTTGAGCGCATGGGCATCGAAGTCGTCTACATGTCCGCTGGAGAACTCGAAAGCCCCGACGCTGGGGATCCCGCCCGCCTGATCCGCCTGCGCTACCGAGAGGCCGGAGAACTGGTGAAAATCCGAGGCAAAATGGCCGTCCTGATGATCAACGACATCGACGCCGGAATTGGCCGCGTAGACGGCATGACCCAATACACCGTCAACACCCAGCTCGTCCACGGCACGCTGATGAACGTCGCCGACAACCCCACCAACGTCCAGCTCCCCGGCAACTACAACGACGAACCCACCGTCCGCGTCCCGATCATCGTCACAGGCAACGACTTTTCTACCCTCTATGCGCCTTTGGTACGCGATGGCCGCATGGAAAAGTTCTACTGGGAACCCACCCAAGCCGATCGCCTCGGCATCGTCACAGGCATCTTCTCCACGGATAAAATCAGCCCCGGTGACGTCAAAACCCTGGTCGAAACCTTCCCAGAGCAATCCATCGACTTCTTTGGAGCATTGCGATCGCGCCTCTTCGACGAACAGATCCAAGCCTTCATCACTAAAGTCGGCGTCGAAAATCTCTCTGCCGCGATCGTCAATAGTGCCAAGGGTCCACCCAAATTTGAGGTTCCGGAGTTTTCGTTGTCTCATTTGATTGAACTGGGCGGTGCGATCGTCCGCGAACAAAAGCGTATCCAGGAGTTGCGCCTGGTCGAAGAATACAACCAATCCATATTCAGCCCAAAGACCACGGCTCTCCCTGAGGTTCCTCCCCAAAGTCCGAAAACTTCGAGTCTCCTGACCTCCGATATGGTCAGCGAAGTCAATCGCATTCTGGCGCAAAAGCAACGCCTCGGCATTGAATATGTGGACGATCGCCGCTTCCGTACAGGCAGTTGGCAATGCTATGGCACCTTTGAAGGGGATGCAAGTCAGGCGTTAGCGGCCCTAGAGGAATGCCTGGGCGATCGTCCCCGTGATTACATTCGCCTGGTGGGCGTCGAACCCCAAAACCGACGACGAATGACCGAAATGATGGTTCAGCGTAGTTCTTAGTTCCCTTTACTTTCTACCCCTATGGTTCGTACCTCCCGTTTTCAAATCCTGCTTTCCTACCTCCGACCCTATGCTAGAAATACGGAGTTGGGAATTTTGGCGTTGTTTGTCACCAATGCTTTGAGTGTGTTTATTGCACTGCAAATTCGATCGGGGATTGGGACGTTAGAGACAAAGGATTATACCCAAATTACCCATGTCGCCATTTTGGTGTTGTGTCTGGCGACGGTGATGATGGCGACTCGCTTACTGTCGCGGGTGCTGCTGTTTGGGGTCGGGCGGCAGGTGGAGTTTGATCTGAAGCAGAAGTTGTTTAATCATCTGCTGCTGATGGACCCGGCTTATTTTTCGAGCAATACGATCGGTGATTTGATCAACCGCGCAACCAGTGATGTAGAAAGCATTCGGCGTTTGGTGGGGTTTGCGGTCCTGAGTTTTGCCAACACTATCTTTGTCTACGCTCTAACACTACCGACCATGGTGTTGCTAAACCCCAAACTGAGTTTGGTTTCTGTGGGGGTTTACCCATTAATGCTGGTGGTGGTGAACCTCTTTGCCAACCGCATGCGCAATGAGCAAACGGCTGTCCAGGAGCAGCTCTCCCGCATTAGCGAAATGATCCAGGAGGACATGAGCGGTATTGCCCTCATTAAGATCTATGCCCAGGAGGAAAATGAGCGATCGGCCTTCCACGAATTAAACGACCAGCTCCTCCAGGCCAACCTGGGTCTAGCCAAAACGAGGACATTGCTGTTTCGCGTCTTAGAAGGTGTGGCGGCGTTTAGCGTATTGCTGCTGTTGTGGGTGGGCAGTGGGGATTTAGAAAAGGGGACGCTTCAGGTGAAGGATTTTATCGCGTTGATTATCCTAACAGGTCAATTAGCCTTCCCTACGGCCCTGATGGGGTTTACCATCACCGCCTACCAGCGCGGCGAAGTCAGTATCGATCGCGTCGAATCCATCCTCGCCACCCAGTCCAAAATCCTCGACAAGCATGATGCGATCGCCCTTCCCCCCGACAACGTACGCGGCGAACTCCTGGCCCAAAACCTCAGCCACAGCTATGCCGATGGGAAGCAGGCCCTGAACCGACTGAGCTTCATCGTCAATCCGGGGGAGACCGTGGCGATCGTTGGTCCGATCGGTTCAGGAAAATCGACCTTAGCCAATGCATTACCCCGCCTGCTGGACCTACAGCCTGGGCAGCTATTCCTCGACGGCTGGGATGTGACAAGGCTGCGGTTGCAGGATTTGCGGGGGGCGATCGCCTATGTGCCCCAGGAGAGTTTTCTGTTCAGCATGTCGATTCGGGATAACATCCGCTACGGCAATCCCTTTGCGACCCAGGAGGAAATCGAGCGCGCTGCCAAAGATGCCCAGATGCACAGTGAGATTCTGAATTTTCCCCAGGGCTACGACACGATTGTGGGAGAACGCGGCATCACCCTATCGGGCGGCCAGCGCCAGCGGACAGCCCTGGCCCGCGCCCTTCTGATTGACGCACCGATTCTCATCCTGGATGATGCCCTATCGAGCGTGGATAACCAAACCGCGACGGCAATTTTGAATAATCTTTCCGAGGGCACCGATCGCAAAACTGTCCTATTCATCTCCCACCAAATGTCAGCGGCGGCCATGGCCGATCGGATCTTTGTGATGGATGCTGGGGAGATTATCCAGATGGGCAACCATGGGGAGCTTTTGGAGGAGAGGGGTGCGCTGTACGATCGTCTGTGGGGTCAGCAGCAGTTGGCAGCGGTTTTGGAGTAGGTTTGACAGTTGGGGGAGGGGATGTGCTATAGTGTAGCCGCGTTAGTTGGGTATGCCTTCTAGCGCAAACAACATATCGGGATGTAGCGCAGCTTGGTAGCGCACTTCGTTCGGGACGAAGGGGTCGAAGGTTCAAATCCTTTCATCCCGATTCTATTAAACCTCCACTGGCTGGGGGTTTTGTCGTATCTAGGCTTCTCTTCAGACTGTCCCCTAGTTGTGCCAATTGTGACAACCTACGCCATCTGAACCCATTGCTTACAGAACTCCCCCCTTAAAGTTGGTATGAAATTGGTATGAAAGGGGTCACAGATGGCTGTAAAGCTTGAATCGTTTCAGGGGCGGCTGCGGTTGCGATGGAGCTATCAAGGAAAGCGGTATGGATTTTCTCTAGGTCTAGGCGACACCCAGTTAGGCCGGACGATCGCACAGGGCCGAGTAGCTCAGATCGAGACTGATTTAATCACGGGGCAGTTTGACGAAACACTCGCCCGCTATCGCACAGGGAACAATCCCCCACCACCTGGTACTAAAATTACGGCGCTTGATTTGTTCGATCGATTTATGACCTACAAGCTCAAAAGCCTTGACCCTCGAACAATTGGCAAGTATCGAGCCGTTAAAGGGAAAGTCACTGCTCTTTTGCAAGGTGAACAGGCAGGTATTGACGACGAGATAGCCGATCGCTTCCGCTTGGGTCTAGGAACGTCCCCACGGACACAGAAGGAATACCTATCGCTACTTTCTTCCTGCTGGCAATGGGGGGCTAAAGAGAGCTTGGTATCGTCGGACCCCTGGGGTGAAGTAGTGAAGCGGGTCAAAGTCCCCCCAAAACAAAGGCCACGCCCATTTACTAAGCAAGAAATAGCCGCCATCACCAAAGGGTTTAGGCAGAGTAAGCACTATGGGCACTACGGGGACTTTGTAGAGTTCCTATTCTCCACCGGGTGCCGAACTGGGGAGGCGATCGGCCTTCGCTGGGGACACCTGCCAGAGGATTGCCGCAAAGTATGGATCGGTGAGTCAGTGAGTCGGGGAGTGCGGAAACCTACCAAGACGAATCGATCGAGGGAATTCCGCGTCACCGATCGGCTGGCATCGATGTTGCTGGCTAGGCGTCCAGAGAACCCGCAACTAGATGGGCTAGTGTTCCCAGCACCTGAGGGCGGGCCGATCGATGACCATAATTTTAGAAATCGGGCCTGGGTGCAAGTGCTCAAAGCGGCGGGGGTGCCCTACCGGAAACCCTACAACACCCGGCATACATTTATTAGCCATGCGATCGCCGGGGGGCTGAATCCTATGGCGATCGCCCAAATGACTGGGCATGACCCAGAGGTACTCTTTGCGCACTATGCGGCGGACATCCAGGGCGGCTTGCAACTGCCTGATATCTTCTAATGCGAGGCTATTTTTAGGGTACCAAGGGTACCAAGGGTACCAAAACTTCTAGAACGCTTTTACAGCAGGCTTTTCCCTTGGTACCTTACTTACTTATTTTTTATAAAAAGGTACCAAGGGTACCAAGGATGGGCATGTTTTCAAAGATCGGGGGCCTATCCCCTTAAAACCGTTGGTATGCAAGAGTTCTAGGGGTTTGTCTTCTGGGAAACCCTGCTGTGGTTGGACTTCAGAGGTTCAGCAGATATGAACCTAGCCCTAGACACCCAGTACATTCATCGCCTCCACCCATCCGATAGAATGGGGGTGCCCAGGTGAAGTAAGGGAGACTTACCCCATGACCGTCGCCACCCAAAGAAGAATGAGCCTTGAGGAGTTTCTGACCTATGACGACGGCACCGATCGGCGGTATGAACTTGTGGATGGGGTGCTAGTCGAGATGGGAGCGGAAAGTACGATTAATACCCAGATTGCCGGGTTCCTCTACGGATTCTTCATCCTGATGGGCGTGCCGTCGCATCTCATTGGGTTTAAGCAAAAGATTGAGGTCAGAAGCGGCTATGTCACAGCCCGTGACCCTGATTTGGTTGTCCATACCGAGGAATCAGAAGCGGCTATCTACGGACTATCAGAAGCCTGTCTAAAGCTGTATGACCCTAACCCCAGCATCGTCATCGAAGTCGTTTCCCCAGGCCCAGAGTCCAGCGACAACTACCAGCGGGACTATGTTCAGAAGCCTAGAGAGTATGCCGATCGTGGCATCCCTGAGATGTGGCTGATTGACCCAGCGCGATCGGTGGTGAAAGTTGGTGCCTTGGCCGACGGGGCCTATGATTTTGCAGAATTCACCGGAGACAGTGCGATCGCATCCCCCAGTTTCCCCACGCTGAACCTGACGGCGGCGCAGGTGCTGACGGCGGGCCGATAGGCTTTGTTACCCACGTTGGCCCCTCTGAAACATCACTAACAACGGTAAGGGTCCCCCATGAAGGAAGAAATGATGAGATGCATTTGTCGAAGTGAGGAGGGACTTTCCTGCCAGATGGATGAGGATGGGGTTATCCGCCCTTTGCCGACAAAAGGCACGATAGGTGGGGGAACACTGCAAGGGATGGTAAACATCGTTGAGACACTTTTACAAAGCCCTGATGTGATTGATGTCAAGATAGTTAAAGGTGTTTGGCGTGAGCAAGAGCATATTGATCTGGAATTTCATACAAAGGAGGGAGTTTGCGCCAATAGAATCGCTGCCTACCTTGTGTTTGATGAAGGTTAGAGGTTTCTGCGTAATTGATTTGCTATAATAGAAACGCATGAAGCCCAATCGCCACAGGCTCATCCGTGATTTCTGCCCCTATTAAAAAGCTCGATCGACCACTTGACCAGGAAGCCCCGAAATCCTTTCTGGTGAGGATTTACACGCCACCGCCAAGGCCGGGGATTTATCACAGTATGGTACTGGATTGCATCGGCATCGACGCCGAGACCAGGCTGTATCTGGTGCCATTGCCTCCCATCGGCGATCGCCCTGCCTATTTGGGCAAGTTCCCGGAACAATACATCATCCGATTAGACCCCGACGAGGCAGATTATGCAGATTTCTAGGGGCGATCGCGTCACGGTCACAGGTTATCCCGAAAACTATCCGCTGATGGTGCTGGCCGTCGCCGGGGGCACGGTGGCGATCGGTTCTTCCGGTGGCCAGCGGGGGCGAACTGGGCGATCGACCCATCCCAAATCACCAGCGTTAACGGCCAGCCGTACGACCTGCCCCAACCATCATCAACATATGGAAGGAAGGCCGCATGATTGAACTCACTCTACCCGGCAACGTTGTCCCCAAGGCGCGGCCCAGGGTGACACGGTACGGCACCTTCATGCCTGAGAATTACCGATGTTGGAAAACCTTGGCGATCGTTTGCCTGAAGTCACAGTACCAGGGTGAGCCATTGCAGGCGGCGGCGGTGTCGATCGTGCTGCGGGGCAAACATCCCCGGCGGGGCGATGCCGACAATATCAGCGGCTCCATCCTCGATGCCCTGGTGCAGGCGGGCATCCTACGGGACGATAACCTAATGGTGGTGCCGTCGTTGGCTGTGCGGCTGGAGTGGGACAAGAAGGCTGACCCGATCGTGATGGTGCAGTTGTCACCGATCGAGTGATGCAATCACCTGGCGATCTGG
>JAAUSA010000334.1 GCA_012031975.1 Alkalinema sp. RU_4_3
GGCAGGCACTGATTGACTTTATGATTTCAGGTCAGCTACCTGTCCAGACTATGAACTCCTCGTAATTTCAGGTCAATTATCTGCCCAAATTGTTAACTAATTGTAATATTTGAATTTGGAATTGCTGTTTGTGGGATTGGGTGATGGCAGAGGTTATCGATCGCCTCTATAATGGGTTTACACCTTCATAGAAAGAACTGTCATGGTCCAAGCAATCGCCAAGCCGATCGGCCTTGAAGAATTTCTCCAGCTAGCAGAAACCAAGCCTGCCAGCAAATACATTGATGGTCAAATCCTCCAGAAACCTATGCCCCAAGGTGAACATAGCGTACTTCAGACTGAGCTGAGTGCGTTTCTTAACAGTGCGTTTCTTAACAGCTAATTATTGATTAATGTTGTGTTTGATCGCATAGTCACGGAAGCGTTCCATGTCAGCGTAGAGGGTGGTTTCGACAATGCGGCCTACGTTGAGGGTTTCGAGGACCTGTTTGAGGATGGCGGGAAGACCATAGCCGATCGTTAGCTTGACAATGCTGCCGGATTCGCCGCGATCGTAGAAGCGAATGGCACCGCGATTGGGCAAGCCATCGACGGATTCCCATTGGATGATTTGATTTGTCACCTGTTTAATGACTTTCGATTTCCATTTGAATTCAAAGGCGCCGGAGGCTAGCATCCAGTCGGAAATTTCAGGATCGCTCTCCGAAACCTTCACCGAACTAATCCACTTCATCCAGTTCGGCATCTGCTCCAAGTCCGACCAGAGGGACCAGACGGTATCGATCGATACAGGCACTTCAATCTGCACGGTATGTTCTAACCAATCTGACATGGCGGCAAGGGCTCCAGTACGTTTCCTATCCCTTAGACTATCGCACAGAAGCTAGGGACGCTAGGCTCGGCTTGCCGTACTTTGGGTTTGGTTTCGGTTTTGGTAACGGGGGCGCATAGGTTGGGGCGGGGGAGTCATAATGGCCATTACCAACTGTTCTAAGGGGTTCGGCTATGTTGCAAGATGCTCGATTGTACCAAATCAGCTTTCTGAGTCTGTTTTTGCTCTTGGGCTTTGCGACGCGGGATTGGACGTTGCATCCAGTCGTTGTGGCCACGGCGCTACTCACCTGCTGCCTGTCGCAGTGGCTAGGGCTGTACCTGGTGGGGCAGTTGCCAGCTCAGTTGCCCAGCTCGCCAGAGGCCAAGGGTCAGGGCCTCTGGCCGGGTTGGGCCGCGTTTTTCAGTCCGGTGATTACGGCACTGGGGCTGGCGATTCTGCTGCGGGTGGATGGGGCCTGGATGATGGCGATCGCTTCAGTGGCGGCCATTGCCTCGAAGTTCCTCTTCCGCTGGCGGGATAAACATCTCTGGAATCCATCCAATTTCGGCATCATTGCGGCGCTGCTGCTGCCGGGGAATGCCTGGGTGTCGCCGGGGCAGTGGGGGGAGTCGGTTTGGTATGTATTAATGTTTCTGGCCTGTGGGGGGCTGGTGGTGCGGAAGGTGGGGCGACTGGATACGACGGTGGCCTTTTTGGTCAGCTATGGGGTGCTGGAGGCTCTGCGTAACTTGTACTTGGGCTGGACCTGGGATGTCTGGGGTCATCGGTTGGGCAGCGGCTCCCTGGTCATGTTCTCATTTTTTATGATTACTGATCCGAGGACGATTCCGGATTCCTGGCGGGCTAGGGTGCTCTGGGCGTTCTCCATTGCAGTGGTGACGTTTGGGTTAAGGAATTTCTACTTTTTGAATACAGCTGTGTTTTGGGCGTTGTTTTGCATCTCGCCTGTGACGGTGCTGTTGGATGCTTTGTGGCAGGGCGATCGATTTGTTTGGCGGCGTTCACCGGAATTATTGGAGGAAGGCTAATGAAATGGTTGCGATATGTGGTGGCGATGGCGATCGCCGTGGTTTTGTCCCTGGTAATTGCGCCGAAGGCTTGGGCGTTTTGTGGGTTCTATGTGGCGAAGGCAGATTCTAAGCTCTATAACCAGGCGTCTCAGGTGGTGATTGCTCGGAGTGGCGATCGGACGGTGCTGACGATGGCCAATGACTACCAGGGTGAGGTGAAGGACTTCGCTATGGTGGTGCCCGTGCCCACGGTGATTACGGAAAAGGATGTGCGGGTGACGGATTTGAAAATTATGGAACGGTTGGATGCCTTTAGTGCGCCTAGATTGGTGGAGTATTTTGATCCCGATCCTTGCGCGCAGCCGCGATTCGCTGAGTTCGATCGGTTGAATGGTGCACCAGTGCCATCGGCGGCTCCCGCTCCTCTGGCCTCACGGCAGAAGAAAGACTTGGGAGTGACGATCGAATCGAAGTTTTCCGTCGGGGAGTATGACATTTTGATTCTGAGTGCGAAGGAATCCAATGGGTTGGAAACCTGGCTCCAACAGAATGGCTACAAAACGCCGAAGGGTGCGGCTCCGTTGCTGAAGCCCTATATTCGTCAGAAGATGAAGTTCTTTGTGGCGAAGGTGAATTTGGATAAGTTTGATTCCTCTGGGTTTAGCAATCTACGGCCCTTGCAAATTAGCTATGCGTCGCCTAGATTTATGCTGCCGATTCGGTTGGGGATGGTGAATGCGAAGGAGGCCCAGGATTTGATTGTTTACATCCTGTCGCCTAAGGGTCGAGCGGAAGTGACTAACTATCGAACCGTGCAGGTGCCCTCTAACACCGAAGTTCCAGAATTTGTTAAATCCGAGTTTGGGGATTTCTACAAGTCGATGTTTAACACCAGCTATGACAAAGAGGATCGCCGGGTGGCTTTCCTGGAGCATGCCTGGGATATGGCGGGCTGCGATCCCTGTTCGGCGGAGCCTTTGAGCCTTGAGGAACAAAAACAAGCCGGGGTGTTTTGGCTGCCTCAGGAAAACGAACAAATACGTGGGGAATATCCGCGCGTGTTTCTAACTCGATTGCATGTGCGCTATACCCGCGATCGCTTCCCTGAAGATTTAATGTTTCAATCGACCAATAACCAGGAATCCTTCCAGGGTCGCTATGTGATGAACCATCCGTTCATGGGGGAGGCCAAGTGCGATCGGGGTCGTCAGTATAAGCGGGAGTTGCCTGCAAGATTGGAAAAGGAGGCCCAAAACCTGGCTAAACTGACGGGCTGGAATATCCAGGATCTGCGCAAGAAGTTGCCGAAGGTGGATCTGTCGGGGTTGACTTGGCTCGATCGATTCCGGATGGGGTTGTTTGCCAGGTAGGGGGACGTAAAGAGGGCGCGCAAAGTGCCCTCAATATGATTAATTCAGCTCAATCTGCCAATGTTAAGGCAAGGTATAGCCAATAATCCAAGCGGGTTCAAAGCAAGCAAAGGCCCCACAGGAACCCCAACCATGGGTATTGGCTAAGGCCCCCACGACCACTTCATCCACTTCAATATGGGCGGGCAGATCATTCAAGTTGAGGTTGATCGCGTCCTTGCCCCAGCCGAAGCGGGAATCAATGGTTTTGAGGGGATTATCGACTTTGGCTGTACATTTGCCTGAACCATTGCGCACACCACTCATCCCTCCACCACCGACAAAGGTCCAATAGGTTAATAGGGGCAGCGGCGACTTGTAGCGTATCTTTGCCCAAACGCCATAGCTGGCATGGAGATGGCCGCAGGCGTCGCCTTGGGCTGTGGCGGGTGGAATGGGTGTGGTGCCCCAGGCGCCGTAGACCCAGAGGTTCTTTTTATTTACATTTGTGTAGCGGACATACTTGTAATCCGTGGATTTGTTCGATGAGCCTGCAACTGAACTGCTGGGCTGGAGAAAATAACCTACCCCTGTTAAGGTGACCGCATGTACTATTTTGGTTTGAGTAGGCGAGCTGTTGCGACATGGGGATGATTTGGATCGAAGTTCTTTTTCGCCTTCGCCTTCTTCGGGCCTCGTTTCGACTTACGA
>JAAUSA010000335.1 GCA_012031975.1 Alkalinema sp. RU_4_3
ACCGCCGCCAAAAATACCGTCCACCATACCGAAACGGAGAACTATAAAGATCCCCCGTCGCCATCCCCCACAAACACCTCCAGCTCCCCCACAAACCCACTCATCCCCGGTAGCGCCAAAGACGCCATCGCCCCCATCGTAAACAGCGCAAACACCTTCGGCATCGCCTGGGCAATTCCCCCCATCTGATTCATCATCATGGTGCGGGTGCGATCGTAGGTCACCCCCGCCAGGAAGAACAGCACCGAGGCGATCAACCCATGGGAAAGCATTTGCAGCATTGCGCCATTGACGCCCAGGTCCGTATAGGAAACAATCCCCAGCAGCACAAACCCCATGTGGGAAATCGAGGAATAGGCCAGCCGCCGCTTCATATTGGTCTGGGCAAAGGAATTGAGCGCACCATAGACAATATTGACCACGCCCAAAATCGCCAGCAGGGGCGCAAAGTAGACATGGGCCTGGGGCAAGAGTTCCAGATTGAACCGCATCAGCCCATAGCCGCCCATCTTCAGCAGGACCCCGGCCAGTACCATGGATACCGGGGAAGAAGCCTCTCCATGGGCATCGGCCAGCCAAGTGTGGAAGGGAAAAATTGCCAGTTTGACCCCAAAGGCGACCAGCAGTCCGGCATAGAGCAACAGCTCCAACACCAAGGGAAATTGCTTTAATTGCAGCTCGGCGATGTCAAAGGTAATGTTGTCGCCATAGAAGGCCAGACCCAGACCAGCAACCAAAATGAAGATCGAAGCTAAGGCGGTATAGATCAAAAACTTCGTGGCAGACATAGGCGCGGTTTTGGCCACCCCAAATGCTGATCAGCAAGTACACAGGGACTAACTCAACTTCCCACATGACAAAGAACAGCAGCAGATCCTGGGCCGCAAACACCCCCACCTGGGCCGCATACAGCAGCAGCATCAAGGCATAGAACAGCCGGGGCCGCCGATCGACCTGCCAAGCCGCGAACATCGACAGCGTCGTCACCAGGCCCGACAGCAGCACCAGCGGGGCCGACAACCCATCCACCGACAAGGCCCAACTGACCCCGAGCCGGGGAATCCAGCTAACTTTCTCCACCATTTGAAAGCTAGCCTGGCTGGGATCGTAATGCTGCCAGAAGGCATAGCAAATCAGGATAAAGTCGGCCATCCCGACCACGAGCGCATACCAACGCACCAATTTGCCATCCTTGTTGGGGAGGAAGGGGATTAGTAGGGCGGCGATCGCCGGGAGCAGAATGATCGTGGTCAGCCAGGGAAACTGTTCAGTCATGATAAGAATAAATACCTATCGACGAGTTAACAATATCTTAAGCAACTGCGGGGATCATTCATCATTAGTTTTTTGGGGAAGTTCCAGAACCTTTGTCTATGGGTACTTCGGTGAATGGCTCGCAGGAGTCGGCCCTGGGGGAAAGTGCTAGAATCGGGGGAGTGAGTTGGAGGATAGGCTATGAGTACAGCAGTTGTAGCATCTCATGTTCCCCAGGTAGAACCGTCCTCGTCAGGGAAGAGTCTCTAGTCTTCTGGTGCCGGACGATCGCGTAGGTCGTAGGAGCGACATTAAACAGCTTCATCCATTACGCGAATCTGTAGCACCTCGTTGCGCATCAAGGGTTCGATTTGTGATTCTGCCACAACCAGAACTGCGATCGTCTCTCCTACAGCATTAAACACTTCTAAGCTATAACCATCTTCACCCTGCTTGACTGATGATGATCGACGATCGTTGCTACATCTCCCCGACGTAGCTGATAGTTTGAAAAATCCTCGCGCAAGGCTACCCGTGAAAACAACTCAAATGTCATGGTTTAACTCTCCCGATCGGGGTACAACGTAATGAATTTCACCACACCTGTTTCATGCTCAATCATCCAGAAAGTTCTGACTGACAAAACTGTGCCATTTGGCCCAATTAAATCACCTCGAATTTCATAGACATCTCCAAAACGATTTGGTTCATTCGTAGGTACAGCATCGCGTGGCAAGATCTGATGACGCAAATCAGCCTCTAGCTGCTGCCAGTTCTCAGGACCATAGCCTGATTGTGCCAGAAACTTAGACTTATCATCTGCTGCCCGCCAAACCAGCAAATACCGATTTAACTTCGCCGGAGCGATGATTGCGTTCTCAGGTAGCTTCATTGAGCTGACTCAGTCACGTATACATAGCTAGTATAGCTCGGATGGTAGGCGATGAAATAGGGTAGGCCCGAAAAAAGATGCTAGAATCGAGGGAGTTAGTTGGAGGATAGGCTATGAGTACAGCAGTTGTAGCATCTCAGGTTCCCCAAGTAGAACCGTCCTCGTCAGGGAAATTGGATTGGCACATCGTGCTGGAAAATCTTGCGGATGGCCAGGTGGCTGCTTCGATCGCTGAGCTACCCGATTGTAAGGTGATCGCTGGAGCTAGGGATGAGGCGATCGCGGCGGTGCGATCGGCTTTGGATGAAAGGTTGGGGGCGATCGAGGTGGTGCCGATCGAGATTGATGTAACGACCCCTGAGCATCCCATCATGAAGTTTGTTGGGATCTTTAAGGATGACCCTAGCTTTATTGCCTGGTCAGATGAATTCTGGGCTGAGAAACAGCGCAGTCACGATGATGACGAAATTTTGTCGCTTGAAGAATTTTTGCAGGAAGGCTAATCGATGTGGCTGTTAGATACGGATCATGTGTCTCTGTTGCTTAGATAGGACCCAAAAGTTCAAAGAGAATTAGCCCAGCGTTTATCTCAAACAACTGTAAGCATTATTACGCTTCAGGAAGTTTTTAACGGCTGGATTGGAGCGTTGAATCAGTCGGATGAATCGCAGGCGGGAACAATTTATAAATACCATCGCCCTCTCCCACCCCAAAACAATCCCACCAAGTCCCTAGCTTTTTGGGGCCTGACGATCGCGTAGGTAGTAGAAGCCGATCATCGACCAAAGTTGAATCGGTAGGTTTTGCCCACTGTGGAGCATTTGTAGCTTGAGATAGAATATGGGAATTGCCCTCCAGTCCTTAGCCTTCTGGTGCCGGAAAATCCCGTAGATAGGGTACTGATCTAGCGGCTCTGTCTAGTCCGATGGGTTGTGCTAGAATCATGGACAATACTTCTGTTGCGCTGAGGTTGTCATGATACCTGTCCTAGATAAACCGTCATCCCTGATTCATGAAATCCGGATTGAGAAGGTTGGCCCATGGAGTTTGTTTAAGTTTAGTGATGGTCTCCAGGATCAGATGGAGATGCTGCTAGAGAAGAAGAAGGCTGGGGCGTTGACGATCGAAGAAGTGGGTGCGTTAGAAGCGATCGGAGAACTCGATCGAATCTTTACGCATATTAATGCAATGGTTGCGGCAGAAAATGGCAATCAATGAAGCAATGCGGCAGCGGGTCCGAGAAAGGGCTAATTTTTTGTGCGAATATTGTCTCATTCCCCAGAACGACTGAGTGCCAATCGGTTTACGATCGATCATCTGATGCCAAAATCCCTGGGTGGATCGGATGAATTGGAGAATTTTGCATTGGTTTGTCGGCGATGTAATGAACGGCGATCGAATTTCTTAGAGGGCATTGATCCTGAGACGGAGGAAAGTACGCCACTCTTCAATCCGCGCCTTCATTCCTGGAATGAACATTTTACCTGGACGGAGGGTGGGACGGTTATTAGTGGGGTTTCTGCGATCGGGAGAGCAACGGTTAAGCGGTTGGATATGAATGATGATCGCTATCCGGAAGAGGATTCGATGGGTTTGTCAAGGATTTTGTGTCAGGGCTGAAATCAAGTAGGCATGCGGCCTTCAAACTCGATCGCGAAACGGTTAAGAGCGCTCTTCCAATCACGAATGGGCATGTTCCACTTTTTAGAGATGTT
>JAAUSA010000094.1 GCA_012031975.1 Alkalinema sp. RU_4_3
GGGGTGTGGCGCGTGCGCGGGCCTTTGCCAAGATGCTGGGGGATGCGCCCCTGGCGATCATTGATAAGCGTCGCCAGGCCCATAATGTGGCGGAGGTGATGAATGTGATTGGGGATGTGCGGGGCAAGACGGCGGTGTTGGTGGATGACATGATCGATACGGCTGGGACGATCACTGAGGGGGCCAAGCTCCTGCGTCGGGAGGGGCGCGCCAGGTCTATGCCTGTGCCACCCATGCGGTGTTTTCGCCGCCGGCGGTGGAGCGTCTGTCGAGTGGCTGTCTGGAGGAGGTGATTGTGACGAATACGATTCCGCTCTCGGGCGATCAGGCGTTTCCTCAGTTGACGATGCTGACGGTGGCAAATTTGCTGGGTGAGACGATCTCTCGGATCCATGAGGAGAGTTCGGTGAGTATTATGTTTCGCTGAGAGTGAGGGTTGGTGGAGGCCTTGAAGGCCTGGGAGAGGCAAGGGCGCGATCATCGCGCCCGTACGGGGGAATTAGTCGATTAGTTCCATTCGTCGTTGATGAATTCGGGGTTTTTGCGGCCGGGGATCGGCCAGTTTTTGTTTTCGCCACCGAATATGACGGTTTCTAGCTGGAGAAAGTCTTTGTTGAGTTGGCGCAGGGCGTTGATTAGCATGTCGAGGGCGATGGAGTCGCTGGTGCCGAGGTCAAACCAGCAGCGGCCCCAGTTGCGTTCGTATTCGAATTCGCCCATGTTGTGCATCAGGGACATCAGGGTACTTTCTTCTCTGTCGTCGCTGTAGGTCATGTAGCTGATGTCGAGGCCTGCGTCTTGGATGGGCAGATTCTCTGCGTCAAAGGCGCCCAGTTTGCCGAGGAAAAACCAGGAGTCAAAGACTTCTTCGATGTATTGCTTTTCGCGTTCGGTGGGGAAGCTGGGGAATTCGATCCAGATCCAGACGTTGAAGGGGTCAAATTCACGAAACTCAACTTTCATGGCACTCAAGAAAACGGGGGACGGAGGAATTGTGCTCCTCAGTCCCCCAGTGTAGGGCGAATCCTGCCTAAAGTTGCAGCCCTACTTTTTCATGCGTTTTTCGGTGCGATCGCGCTCCCGCTGGATCTGGTCGCCGAGTACCTGGGGCAGTTGCTGCTTGCGCTTGAGGGCGATGTCAAACTGCTTGAGGGCTTCGGCGTTTTTCCCCTGGCGTACGAGGATTTGGGCCTTGAGGTATTCGAGTTCGGGATTGTTGGGGGTGGCGCCTATGGCGCGATCGATGGCGCTGATGGCCTGGTCCTGCTTTTTCAGGTCCCGGTAGCCCCAGGCGAGGTTGCGATCGGCGATGTAGCGGGGGGCAGCGCTGCTTTCAAGACGTTTGATGGCTTTGTCGGCGTCGCTGAAGGGGAGGTTGATGTTGACGGCGAGCATCAGGTCCATGGTGCCTTTGAGGAGGGCCAGTTCTGGATCCTGGGCGTCGATTTTTTCAGCGGCGTCCAGTTTTGAGAAGGCTTCTTGGAGTTTGCCCAGGGCGGCGGGGGTGCCTCGGACGACGCCCTTTTCCTGGAGTATGGCGGCGCTCTCTAAGAAGTTGCCGACGGCGATGTAGGTGTTGCCTCGGAGGCTATCGCTCTTTGCGAGGGCTTCGGCGGTTTCGCGGGTGCGGAGGGCCGAGGTTTTGAAGCTATTGCTGTCTTGGTTGTTGTAGGCGATCGCCGCTTTGAGGGCGTGGAGCAGGGGTTCGTTGGCTTCGTTCTTTTCGGCTTCGGCGACGAGGCTGGCGGCTTTGCTGTGGTCGCCTTCTTTAAATAGGGCGTTGAAGACGGCTTCGGTGCGATCGCCGATCGGTTTTGCATTGCTCGTGCGGAAGGGATCCTTGGCAAAACTAGGCAGGGCGGTGGCCAAGGTGATGAGGGCTGCGGCGGTGAGGGGTTTGAGAAAAGTGGTTGCGGCCATGGTGGTTTTGATCGAAGGGTTTGTAGATCTAGACGGGCGGGGTGGTATTTTTTGTTCCTGAAAAACTTCACTGTCCCAATTGGGGTTCTGCCCGTTAGGCTAGAGGGGCGGTTTTTCTGATGCTTCTAATGTTATACCTGCGCGATCTTTCCTACCATCCGACGGTGACCCAAAATCCGATTTTAAACCGGATCAATTTGGAGATGGAGCCCCAGCAGTTGGGTTTGATTGTGGGGCCGAGTGGGTCGGGGAAAAGCACGCTGTTGGAGATTTTGGCGGGGCTGGCTCCGGCCACCGATGGCCAGATTTTTTGGCGGGAGCAGGAGCTGAATTATCTCTATATGCAGCAGTTGGGGGGGCTGGTGTTCCAGTTTCCGGAGCGGCATTTTTGCGGGAAGACGATTTTGGAGGAGCTGCGGCTGGGGCATCCGGAATTGAGTGGCGATCGCATGCGTGAGGCCCTCGAAGAGGTGGGTCTAGCCCATTTGTCTCTGCAGCATTCGCCCCAGGATCTCAGCGGGGGCCAGCAGCGCCGTCTGGCCTTGGCGGTGCAGTTGATTCGGCAGCCCCATTTGCTCCTGCTGGATGAGCCGACGGCGGGGTTGGACTGGTCGATGCGGAGACAGTTGGTGAGTTTGCTGGCGAAGTTAAAACAGCAGCATGCGTTGCTGGTGGTGTCCCATGATGCTT
Organism: Alkalinema sp. RU_4_3; assembly: GCA_012031975.1. Taxonomy (GTDB): domain Bacteria; phylum Cyanobacteriota; class Cyanobacteriia; order Leptolyngbyales; family Leptolyngbyaceae; genus JAAUSA01. The sequence continues at coordinate 2,611 of JAAUSA010000094.1, forward strand.
CGGAGCTGCTGGAGGTGGCCGATCGCTGCTGGACGATTAATCAGGGGGAATTGAGGCCGATCGAGAAGGAAGCGTTGCAGAAGATTTAGGGTGTATTAATGGAGGGTGCGGTTGCCAGGGTGAGGGCGGCTTCTTTCATCCGCGTAATTTCGTCCTCTGTCCAGACTCGACTACCCTGGCAGTGATGGGCGACTAGCAGGCCCCAAAGTCTATGCTGGGTCAGAATGGGGACGACTAGGTTGGCGCGCACATGAAGTTCGGCTAAGAAGTCGCGGTGACAGGGTGCAATGGGTTCGGTTTGGATATCTTCGATCGATCGCACTCGTCCAGCTAAATATAGGGCGGCATATTCGTCGGTGAAGCACTGGGCAGGTCCGGTTGAGCCGAAGATGGACCATTTCTGCTCGCTTAGGGCTTCAAAGGTGACGCGGCCTTCCCACTCGTTGTAGAAGTGGTAGAGGACGACGCGATCGACCTGGAGGAATTGGCGCAGACCGTCGGTGGTATCTTGGACGAGTTGATCGCGCTGTAATTTTTGATTGAGACGCTCGATGATCGATCGGAACTGAACGGTTTCGGGTTCGGTGCGTTGAGGATGATTGCCAGGGTCGGATTGCATAAATAGTAAATAATGCGCAGCAGTTGATTTGCTACAGACATGACGGAGATTTCTATCCTATCCATGTAACATAGCAGGGGCCTAGGGTTGATCTGGGGGAATTACATTATTTTTTAAGCTCTCTGAAATTCGATCGCCCCTACTCCATCAACCAGCCAAATAATTCACCCACAGTCAAACTATATCGAGTAGCAAAACTGGGCATAGGCAAAGCCATATTTGGTAGGTCATATACGACGGGCAACTGATCCGGTAAATAGACAATTACCGATCGCTCCTTTGGATAAATCATCCAGCCTATTTCTGTCCCACTATTCATGCAATGCAGAATATTTTTCATCACCTTAATTTGGCTTTGGTCAGGTGAGAGAATTTCAATGGTCCAATCAGGTGCAATGCTAAACAGATTGGCTACACTACCATCAGAGTTACGGGGAATTCGATACCACTGAAAGACTGAGATGTCAGGGACGATCGCCCGACCATCAAAGGTACAACGCAGCTCCGTATAGGCCTTGGCAATTTTCTGCGGCTTCAGCGCCTATGACACGATCGCCGAAATAACGTCATTCCTTTGAGGGGTTCATCGCGCGATCGTGCCCAATTTGTGATTCTATCCAATCATGCCTTGAAGCAGCATATAGCCGCCGCCCACACCGATCGCACCCCCTGCCAATCGAACCATCATCGGATTCTTTAGCATAAAGGCCAAGCCGAGTCCGATCCCATGCAACAACGCCGTGGCCATGACAAACCCAGTTCCATAGGAAAATGCCGATGCCATCTGGGGCATTTCTGCACCATGGGCATAGCCATGGAAACCTGCGAGAATAGCCACAATCAGCAATCCCCTTCGGATCGGCAGCCTTGTCGCCGCCAATACTAGACCACCCAAAATTAAGTCAGACAGGATGATGCCTTGTTCAACCCAAGGGAGAGGGCCAGTCATTGCTCCGATCGCAGCGCTCCCAGCCATCACAGCGACAAAAACTAAAGGCATTGTCCAGACAGCAGGTCCACCCAATTGTGCTGCCCACAAACCCACAGCTACCATCGCTAGGATGTGATCCCAGCCATTCAACGGATGACTAAACCCGGCCACCCAACCTCCGGCACCCTCAATATGGCCAGGATGGGCCTGCGCTATTGTCGGCAACAATACTGTAAAGGCGATCGCGCCCAAAAATCCCAAAAAACGATAATCTGATTGAAGCTTCATAGATGACCTCGTAGATTCTGGTTAGATCCAAGACGATGACTGAGTCCAGTTGGTCATTATACATTACAGGTATGATCTGATAATGTACGACCCACAACCAATGATCGCGCCTCAGCGTTCCCAGCGGAATTTGCGATCGCTCTCCTGAATGGTGATGTCGTTGATGCTGGCGTAGCGCTTCATCATCAGGCCATTTTCGGCAAACTCCCAATTTTCGTTGCCATAGGATCTGTGCCAGTTGCCTGCTCCGTCATGCCACTCGTACTCAAACCGCACGGCTATTCGGTTGTCCATGAAGCACCAGAGTTCCTTACGCAGACGGTAGTCCTGCTCTTTTTCCCATTTACGGGTGAGAAACGCCTCGATCGCTGCCCGCCCTGTCAGAAACTCCGATCGATTGCGCCATTCAGAGTCTTCAGTGTAGGCGAGGGCAACCTTTTGGGGGTCGCGGCTATTCCAGGCATTTTCGGCGGCTTGGACCTTATCTTTGGCACTGTCGAGGGTGAAGGGAGGCAGGGGTGGCTTGGTTTCCATGGTTTGTCTGTAGGGAGTTGTGACCTGTTGCTACTGTAGCATTGGCTTGGGCATCGTTTCAGCAATGGCTGCAATCAAGTTAAACACAACAAGAAAGCTGACACCCTAACTCCCCACCTTCAAACAAGCTACCGCCGCCTTCACCAAATCATAATAGGGCGGCTGCGTCACATCCACCTCCTGGGGCGGCTTAAACAATCGACTCATCACCCCCAACCGATGCCCCTTCTCCAAACTCAACACCTCCCCGCGATCGTTACTCACCTGCAACAAGACCGGACTGACCATCATGCAGCGGTACTGGCGATCGCCCAATACAAACCCCAAACTCGATTCCTGGGGCAGCCGCACCCCAATGATTTCCAACTGCAGCGACACCTCCCCCTGCCATTCATTCGTGCGCAATCGGTAGGCAATATCGATGTTTTTTGGCATGGGATAGTATTCGCCCCAGCGCCAGGCGATCGCCACAAACTTCTTCGCCATTGCCCCCGCAGCAAGAGCCTCCTGCACCACCGTCAGCCGCAAATGATTCTTACCAATTAACCGCTGCTCCAAAACCCGCACATTCCGACTCCAAAACACCGGATCGGGATTCTCCATGCCACAGGGATGCAAGCAATCAATTTCCTCATACAGATCCATATCAATATCCGACAGCACCACCTCCACATCCACATTCACCAAGGGCTTCAAATGCTCCGGCTCCAGAGACAAATGGGCAAACTCACTCAGCCTTGTCTGCATTGCTTCTAAATTCTCAGAGGCCAGGGAGAAACCACCCGCAGCTTTGTGGCCCCCATGCTTAATCGTCAAATCCTTACAATATTCCAGCGCCTCGAAAACATTAAACTCCGGAATACTCCTTGCCGAACCCCGAATATGGCCATCATCCTCGTAGGTACCAATAAACACAGGCACCCCATAGCGCTCCACCAGCCGTGACGCCACAATGCCGATCACCCCATGGTGCCATCCCTCCCGCACAATCATCAAAACGCGATTTTTCTGCGCATCCAATTCCTCACTCCGCTCATAATAATCCACCGCCGAAACCGTAATTTCCTCACAGAGCGTCTGCCGCTGCTTATTCACCTGCTCACATTGCATCGCCCGCTCCAGCGCGATGCCTTCATCCTCCGTCGTCAGCATTTCAATCACCGTCTGCGGATCGCCAATTCGTCCGATCGCATTAATCCTCGGCCCCAGTCGAAACCCGATCGCCTCCGGCTTAATATTCTTCTCATTCCCCAACCCCGAAATCTGCACCAGCGCCTGGATGCCTAAGATCTGCGATCGCGCCAATAAATGCAACCCCCGCCTTACCCACCGTCGATTGACACCCGTTAAAGCTGCTAAATCTGCGATCGTCCCAAGTGTAAACAACTCCAATAGAGAATCCCGCAAATCAGCGGCTTTGCCTAGGCGATCGGCCAGACAAAGGGCCAGCAGGTACGCAACCCCGACACCTGCCATGGTGCGATAGGGAGAGGTTTCGTCAATCAATTTAGGATTCAGAATCGCATTGGCATTGGGAATAATCGGCGGTACATCGTGGTGATCAGTAATGATAATTTGCAGCCCCAGTTCCCTGGCCCTGGCCACGGGTTTTACCGCTGCGATCCCATTGTCCACCGTGAGAATGACCCCGACCCCTTCCGCATGGAAATCCTCCACAATCCGCTCATTAATCCCATAGCCCTCCGCCATCCGGCTGGGGATCGCATAGTTCACATCCGCCCCCAGATACCGCAAGGCCCGCATCAGCAGCGCAGTACTGGTCATGCCATCGGCATCATAGTCACCACAGATGGCGATCGGTGTGTGACGCGCGATCGCCTTCTCTAAAATATCCAGACTAGGCGTTAGATCAGGAAAATCCACCAGCGGATCATCCAATAGTTCCGCATCGGGATCAAGAAACGCCCGCGCGGCTTCTGGTGTTACGATCCCACGGTTAATCATCACCTGGGTAATAATGGGCGACAATCCCGTCACTTCAGCCAGCAAGGCTGCCTGTTTGAGATCCGGGGTGGGAATTTGCCAGCGCTGTTCCGGAATCGTCACGCCCATAGGTTTACCTGAGAAGTTGATCTGTTCTAATTTTAATGCATAAAGTGGCGCACCCCAGTCATCGCCATAATGATTCCCAATTCATTGGCCGCAGCGATCGATTCCCCATCCCGCATACTGCCTCCCGGCTGCACGATCGCCTTAATCCCCGCCGCCGCCGCCGCCCGCACCGAATCGTCGAAGGGGAAGAAGCCATCACTGGCGAGCACAGAACCAATCACCTCCGCACCCGCCTGCTCCAGGGCAATCTTCGCCGAACCCACCCGGTTCATTTGACCTGCGCCCACACCGATCGTCGTGCGGTTTTTGGCGATCACAATGGCATTCGATTTGACATGCTTACAGATCTTCCATGCAAACAATAGCTCCTCTAATTCCTCAGGTGTAGGTTTCTTGTCGGTGACAATATTCCAATCAGTGGGGTTGGCCACCAGCTTATCTGCGGCTTGGACGAGGAACCCTCCGGCAATATCTTTCACGAGGAAATCAGCACCGCCTGTCAAATCGGGCAGCAACAAAACCCTGACATTTCCCTTCTTCTGAAGCAACTCCTGGGCCGCCGGATCGCAACCCGGTGCCACGACACATTCTAGGAAGGTTTTGGTCAGTTCCTCGGCGGTGGCGGCATCGATCGATCGATTCAAGGCCACAATTCCCCCAAAGGCCGAGGTGGCGTCGGCATTAAACGCCTTTTGGTAGGCTTCAACGATCGTCGATCCCATGGCGGAACCACAGGGATTGGTATGTTTGATAATCGTGGCCGCAGGTTCGGTATCAATGAATTCGGTGATGATCCGCCTTGCCGCTTCCAGGTCCACCAGATTGTTATAGCTCAGCTCCTTACCCTGGAGTTTTGTCGCGGTGGCCCAGCCTGTGGGAGCGGCACCGCTCTGGTACCAGCCTGCGGCCTGATGGGGGTTTTCGCCGTAGCGGAGGGGTTGGAGTTGGGTGGCACTGAGGGAGAGGGGATCGGGGAGGGCGGCAGTATCCAACTGGGCGGCGAGGTATTGAGCGATCGCACTGTCGTAGCCCGCCGTATGCTGGAAGGCCGCCAAGGAAGCCCGCTGCCGGAAGTTGAGCGACACCTCGCCTTTGCTGCTGCGGTACTCGCTCAAGTATTCGTCGTACTGGCCAGGGTTGGTCAGAATGGTCAGGTGGGCAAAGTTCTTCGCCGAGGCGCGCACCATGGCGGGGCCACCGATGTCGATCTGCTCCACGGCATCTTCGAGCGTAACGCCGGGTTTGGCGATCGTCTGCTTGAACGGATAGAGGTTGACGACAACGAGATCGATCGGACGGATGTCATTGTTTTCCAGATCGATCAAATGATCGGGCATGTCGCGTCGGGCCAGGATGCCACCATGGATCTTGGGATGGAGGGTTTTGACACGGCCACCGAGGATTTCAGGGGAACCCGTGTAGTCGGACACCTTGGTCACGGGCACAGCCGCATCCTTCAGGCTCTTGGCCGTACCGCCACTGCTCACAATGTCAAAGCCAAACTCCTCAACCAGCACCTTGGCAAACTCCACCAAACCCGCCTTATCCGAAACACTCAACAGCGCCAACCTTGCCATCACTTTTTCCTCCAAACAATGTCCCCAAACCCTATGGGCCTATCTAGGGTACAGGGTTTGGGGAACGGAGAAAAGCGGGTTTAGAACTCTCTTAAGATTTGACCGTTAGACGGTAGTTTTGGCGGATGCTGGGCTTCATGGAGCCGACCCAGATTTGGTAGACGCCCGGTTTCCAGTCGTTATCCTCCAGGCTGGCGTCCTTTTTGCTGCCCGTGTCGTCACCGCAACGCAAATCGCCATCGGGGCCGAGGATGACGATCGTCGTGTCCACGCCTTTGCTATCGACCTGGAGGTTCAGACGGCCCATCTTCTTCGTCAAGGTCATCGTATGGTCGGGCGTCGGATCGCCAAACCCAATACAGGGTGCCCCGCTACTGTCTTTGTTCCCGGCTATAGCCGACAGGGAGGTATTACCGCCTGTGGTACCCGTGACGGTGACGGGATTGGAGGAGACCTTAATCTCGCCGAAGTTAGACTTCTGGGCGATCGCCCCCAGGCCCAAACTCCCCACCAGAGCCAGGGATCCCAGACTCACCAGGACAGAGCGACTAATTTTTTTACCGATGGATTTTTTTATGGCACTCATAACACTCACTCCCAAAACGAGTCCGACAAAGTATCGGCTGGAACACAAGACGTAGATTGAGAAGGTTTTGCTCCCAGGTTCTGAACTCATATTGCAAGCTAGAACCTAAGTCACTCCATCATCCCAAGTTTATTTAGAAAATAACACTGCCTGAAGTCATACTTCTGGGGGAAATTGCCGTCAAAATCGGTAGGGATCTCAAGAATGCTGATCCGCACTCCGGCAAAACCCAGAGGTTTGCCCCCGGTAAAGGGGGAATAATTCAGTCATATGCTCTAGTGACCCTGTAGTTCTTCTCTGGTCTGACCTATGCAAGATGTGCGCATTCCAGCAACTGATGTTCTGCCCGTCGATGGCTCTCGGGGCGATCGCAACAGTCTGCCGATCGATTGGAAGCAGTTGGGCCAACTGTCCGATGGCAATGAAGAATTTGAGCGGGAGCTGTTAGGTATTTTCCTGGAGGAGTCCCGTCAGCGGCTACAGCAGGCCCAGCAGGCGTTGTTTTCCTGTGACTACGAGGGTTTACGGGCGGCGGCCCACCAGATGAAAGGGGCCAGCGGCAACATCGGGCTCCATGATTTCTGGGAGATGGCCGCCAAGCTGGAGCGGCGGGCCAAGCAGCAGAATCTCAGTGGGGTGGACAATATTTTGGTGGAGATGATGCGATCGCTGACCTACGTAGAGATTTATCTCCAGGAATATTAACGCTCTATGGGGTGTAGGTTGGTGGCGAATAGGGTGGATGTTTCCGCTGGCCACTGGACCAGGGGTTGCTGGCTGGGTGTGAGTTCGGGGGGTTGGAGTTGGTGGGCGAGATCGGCGGCGACTTGGCGGACTTGGAAGTCGGGGTCTTGGTCCTGGAGGTAGCGCAGGTAGTCGAGGAGTTCGGTGGTGCGATCGATCTCGCAATGGCGGTGGAGCTGGTGGATGGCGAGGATGCGATCGATGGCGTCGGGACTATGGAGCCGCAGGAGCCAGTCGTCGAAGCTGGCGGGCTTTAAGACAGGGATTTTGGGCTGGGGCGATCGCTGGAATTGTTGCCAGATGAGGAACCCGAGTATCCCGGTGGTGATCAGACCCTGGGCGATCGAACCTGCGGCCAGGGCCGGACTGTCACTGCTCTGCCAAATGTTCAAAACCCCAGCGGTGCCGACGGTGGCTCCGAGACCGCTGAGGACAGAAATCAGAAATCGCGGCGGCAGGTATTTGAGCGTATTTTGCAGTTCACTTAGGGCCGCTTCCCAACTGCCGAGTTCTCTAACGGTGTAAACCGCCAACATCGTGCCCATGCCAGCCCCGGTTGCACAGACCAAAGGTGCATTCCAGGCCATCAACGCCGTCCCACCGAGGCCGCAGAGAAACCACCCGGTCGATCGCTGCATCGACAAAGGCACCTGCTTCAGGATCCGGCGATCGGAAAGCTTAAGGGTGATTAAGGCTTGGAGCCATGGGGTTTGGTGTCGGGAGGAGTGACCCACGGGGTTTGGTGACAGGGTATGAGATCAATAGCAATTCTACAGTCAAACTCCTGAGGCTGGACGAGTCCTACAGATCTATTTTCCTCTACCCGGCGTATGGACCTTTTACAAGCTTCACTACAAAGGGAGAGGACCCATGATTGATGATCTGATCGAATCCGATACTATTTTTGGTGTGGTTTCCGACGATATTGGGATCGGCGGGGAGGATTTTGTTTTCTCCGTGGATAACAATGGGACCTTGGTTTTAGCCGAAACGGTGATTTCGACGGACCCAAACCCGATCGCTATCATCCCTCCAGAGCCGATCGCACCTCCGCCCGTGATTGCGCCGCCTGTGATTACGCCGCCTGTGATTACGCCCCCGCCAATTGTGGATATGGCTCCCCCCGTCACCCCACCACCCGTAGCAAACATGATCAACGGCACCGACGGTGACGACCAGATTTTCACCCAAGGCACCGACGATATCATCAACGCCAAGGCGGGCAATGATGTGATCGATAGCGGCGGCGGCAATGATGTGGTGGTGGCTGGACTGGGGGACGATCGCATCTTCAGCCGCGATGGCAACGATACCCTCCAGGGCGGCGGCGGTGATGACTTCCTCCTGGCAGGCAACGGCGACGACATCCTCGATGGCAGCATAGGTAACGACTTCCTCCTCGGCGAAGACGGCAACGACAACCTGCGGGGCGGGGCGGGCAATGACATCCTCCATGGCCAAAACGGCAATGATGCGATTCTCGGTGAAGGCGGCAATGACATCATCTTCGGCGGCGAAGGCAACGACAGTATTGAAGGCGATGGGTTTCTGACCTTCTTTGGTTTGGGCAACAATAATACCCTCGTCGCGCTGGACCCGGCAAATCTCAGCGAGCCTCAAACCCTGCAAATCACTGGACTACCGAGCGGCGTGAGTTTAGTCGGGATCGATCGCCGTCCCGCCGATAATCTCCTCTACAGTCTGGGCAGTGATAATCGCATCTACACCCTGGATTTCTATACAGGTGCGGCGACGTTTGTCAGTACCTTAAATACGCCATTTTTCAATGCGGGAGATTCACTCGCTGGCATTGGGTTTGACTTTAATCCGGTGCCCGATCGCCTGCGCTTAGTCGGCAGCAACGATCGCAATTTCAGAATTAATGTCGATACGGGGGCTGTGGCGGATAGTAATGCCGATCAAGCCGGGATTCAACCCGATGGGACACTTGCCTATGTGGCGGGGGATATCAACCTAGGCGCAAATCCCAATGTGGTAGCGGTGGCCTATAGCAATAATATTGCTGGGGCAACGACGACAACGTTGTTTGGGATCGATGCCGATCGCAACACACTACTGAGTTTTGTCGCACCCAATGCGGGGACGTTGAAAACCATTGGCAGCCTGGGTTTTGACGTAGGCATAAATGCCAGTTTTGATATTTTGACGAGTTTGACCGGGGATACGAATGTGGGGGTTTTGGTCGATGGGAATACGGCCTATCAAATCGATCTGACCACGGGAGCGGCCACCAGACTCGGCAGCCTGGGAACGCAGCCATTGAACGGGTTTGCGATCGCCCTAGTCCCAGACCTAACGGCTTCTGGCGATGACCAGTTGTTTGGCGGAAATGGCAATGATGTGATCAGTGGCAATTTCGGCAATGATACGATCTATGGAGAGGGGGGAGTCGATCGCATTTTCGGCGGAGCCGGGGATGATTTACTGTTTGGAGGCGATGGTGCTGATCTGTTCGGGTTCCAATCAAAGCGGGCCTTCCGGGCTGGGGACTTTGGGGTCGATGTGATCGGTGATTTCCGGATCAATGAGGATCGCATTGTCCTGGGTGCGGCGAGTTTTGGGAAATTGACGGCGGAGAGCTTCGATTTTGTCGCGAATGACCAGGTGGCCGCTGGAAGTACGCGATCGATCGTCTACAGCCAGTCCAGTGGCAGCCTCTTCTTCAATGCTGATGGGGCAACGGCTGGGTTTGGTTCCGGTGGGAAGTTCGCTCAGATTCTGGGGGCACCGACGCTGACGGCGAGCCAGTTTGTGATCTAGTTGAGAGCGTTGCGATCGTCTTTGAGTGGGGCGATCGCAACGTTGTCCAGCGGGGATACTCGTACGCCGAGGCTTGTTTTGGCGATCGGTTATAATGGGACTATCAAAATCAACTCATCATGAAGGTCAATCGGTGTCAGCTTGAGAGTTGGAAACAGTCATTGTGTGGAGGTTTAGGCGATGACGGCAACAAGGGTTAAGGATTTGACGCTGCTGGAGGTGCATGATCAGTTTGGTCTGCGGCTGAATCAGACGGCGGCATTTTTCCCGGAGTGGCGGGTTGAGGTGGGGGCGGTAGAAACGGGGGAGCGGGAGAAGCTGTTGGAGATTCAGCAGGATTATTTGTATCAGAGTCAGGATGTAATGCATGAGAGTGCGGTGAAGATGGTGGTGCTGTCGCCGTTGTTTTCGATGGCGGGATTTTATCGATCGCCCTTTCGGATTGCGGCGGAGAAGACGATTAAGGTGCAGGCGGTGGATGAGGGGAAGGTGTTCCGGGGGGTGATTGATGTGTTGGTGCTACATCGGCATTTGTGGGCACTGGTGGTGGAGTCAAAGCGGAATACGTTTTCGCTCGAAGTGGCAAGACCCCAGGCATTGACCTATATGCTGGCAAACCCGAATGGGGACGAGCCGACGTTTGGTATGCTTAGTAACGGGATTAACTTTCGGTTGTTGAAGCTGATGGGGCCGGAGTATGGGGAGTCGGATGATTTTTATCTGCGGAATCTAGAAGATATGGAGCGGTTGTTGCAACTTTTAAAATATATTGGGCAACTGGTGGGGAGTCGGCACGTTACTTAGGAATGAGACCCAAATAAGATCCAGGATAGACACCCCCTTAAACTCTTTCTAGAGCCCGTAAGGGTTTCAAGAATTTTGGATCTTATTGAATCCTCATTCCTTAGGGTGAGAGGAATCTCTATGAACATGAAGGGCGATCGTAGCGTGGCGATCGCCCCACTTAATATTGCCTTCAGCATCATAGCTGTAGGTCAGTTTCATAGGTGCGAAAAATTTTAGAAAACCTTAAAGTAAACGACTAGATTGCATTCGATATTTTATCCACAAACAACATAATCCTAATCTTTTAGATGAACTAAAATGTATTCCAAAAATAAGGATAAGATTTTAACGGATTAGCACCTAATTTCTCTATTAAAGGTAATGATGATGCCCACCATTTCTCATATATGGTGAAAACTGTTTTATAGCTAGAGTTAGATCGAAGAAGATCGATCAAATATCTATCAAGTTCAGGGGGCATGCCTCCTATATTCTGTTCACCAATCCAGTTATGAAGCTTGAGCTGAAAAGCATATAGACTAAGAATATAGCTACTTCTAAAGAAAAATTTATGAGATGTGATTGTCAATCCAACAATTTTTGGAGATGCAACACCTTCAAAAAAGCAGTACATCGAGAATGTTAGGAACAAGGAAAGGAGGCTCGATAAAAAAAGTTTAGCTGCGCGTTTTTTCTTGAAACTTTTTTTGTCCGGCTCATGATTTTACCGTTTTGAATTGAAATATAAAGTTGTTCGCCCCAAAAATCATGACAACTCCATCGGCCCCGCATAACCAATCCTATGCATTGCCCGATGCCCCACCCGCGTAAACCAAATCTGCGCATCCGGCAACTGCGTCAACAGAATATCCGCAGCATTTAAGCTATTTTCCCCGATCGCAAATTCCCCAATACTAATATCGATCGCCACCACCTTACCCAAATACTCTGGATCAACCTGCGATCTAACCTGAGCTTCATAGATAGCCTTGCCCCGGCTCGCGACTTCTTCCTTTGGGAGGTGTAGTTTTGGTATCACGATCGTTCCTTGCCTGTTTCTCACCTCCAGTATAGCTATTATTTCAACCTATGGAACTGAAGGGCGATCGCAAGAGTACGATCGCCCCTCTCTACTACAACCCTACAAACTCACCGAATCCCGCATCGGCACATGGGCATAGGTCGATCGCACCAGCGGCAACATCCGACCCTCATTCGTCAAATAGCCAATCTCCGCCACATAGTCCCGATCCCCCTGGGGCACCGAAACCACCCGATCGCGATCGTCATGGGAGATCGGATATTGGCGGAAACTATGGGCCGCTTGGTGATCGAGATCGATGTTGGTGGCATCGTATACCCTTAGCACCAAATGCTGACCGCCATGGGCCTGGGCCGTTTGCCGAGCCGTCATGGGCAGATCCCAATAGACGTAGGCGCGGGGCTCATCGGTATGGGGCGCACCCAGGACAGCCCGCTTCGGCACCTTCGGCATGATCACCAGTCGGCAACCATTGGCAGCGGCTTCTCCGGCCACAGCATCCAAGGACCCCGCCCGCACATTGCTACTGTGCTGACCTGGATCGGCTTGCCCCGCATAGTGGATCGGTGGATGGGACAGCAATGGCGTCATGGCCATGGGATTCAGGGAAACGGGACCCAGGGCGATCGTGCCCGAAGCCATGGGGGCGATCCCTCCACCGGATGCACCTCAGGCATGGCAGCGGCGCGATCGGACAGCAGTGGATCAGCCTTGACCGATCGGGCGGCCTTCACGGAGCGATCGCCCTTGTCCAACAGACCTAGCAACCACCAACCCAGCAGAGGCAGCCCCAGCAAAGGCAGGAACCACAGCAGCCATGGGAATCCAGGTTTTTGGGCCGGGGCGATCGCGCTACTGTTATCTAATCCAGTTTTAAGGGGAGCGATCGTGGTTTGATTCCCATTGAGCATGGCGGGGGGTTCCGAGGCTTTGACATTCCCTGCTTCGACTTCTTTATTCGGGGCAATCCGATTGCTGGCACTCTCTAGGGTGGCAATATCCTGGTTGACTGCGCTGGTAATGGTCGATCGCGTGGCGGGGGCATTCAGGTAGCCGAGGAACGCCTGGACTGCCGGATTGGGATTGGGGCCGCGATAGACGTAGGACAGGGGCTGGGAGAAGGAATAGCGGCTGTCCTGGGGCATCACCTGATGGAGGGGAATAATTTTGACGTCCTTGCGGTTGGCCAGTTGGTTGATCAAAATATAGCCGATGCTGCGATCTCCCAGTTTACCCAGGAGCGTTGCAGGCTGGTTATCCGCTAGTTTGACCGTATTGGGGCTATTGCCAAAGGCAGCTCCCTGGAATACGGGATAGCTGCCGAGGGCCGTGCGGGTGTCGCTTTCTTCGGTTTGGTCTACGAACTCGATCGGGCCAGGGGGGCCGCCTACCTGGGACCAGTTGGTGATTTCACCTCGGAAAATCTTGGCGAGTTGGGCGTTGGTTAAACTGTTGGAGAAGGAATTACGCGGCCCGGTGACGATGGCAATTTTGGGCTGGGCCACCGTGACGTTGACCAGTCCCTGGGATTTTTCCGCTGCTGTTAGGGGGCGGGCGATCGTGGCGACATCGGCTCGACCCTCTAGCACTGCTTGGAGAGCGGCACCAGTTGTGTTTTCGGTGGTTTCGATGGCGGCGGTGGGGAATTTGGTTTGGAAGCCGGTTTTGAGGGCTTGGTTGAGATGGGAGAGACTGTTTGCACCATCAATTTTAAGGGTGGTGCCCTTGGGAACGGTTTCAGGCAAGGTAAATCCCGCTGACATTACGGGGGCAGCCCCGATCAATAGTGCGGCAAGGGCCAGCACGGGTGCATCCTGGTTTTTCAACATACAACACCTACCTCTCTAATAAAATGAGATGTAATTTACCGGGTGTTTCTCTAGCAATTCGGGCTACAAATCTATGCAAATTGTCATAGATTCAATCTATCGGTTGTGGGTGCCGAAAAATGGGAATTTAACCTAGTCTTCGCAATTGCGTGACATAACCGCGATTTTCCTTAGCATTGGTTTATCTTTATTTAGGGAACAAATCGCCATCCCAAGGATTGACCTGGCGCGGTATGATGGAAGGGGCTCACTAGAGAGAGTAAAACCGCCATGGCACCCCCTGAAAATTCAGCCCGCTGGGACCTTGGACGCTTTGCCCAAACCCTCAGTTTCTTTGAAGCCGTCCCTGTCCTCAGTTGGCTCCAGCGCATGTTTCAATCGACACCTCCGCCCCCAGTACAGCAGTTTTCACCGGGTCAAAGCGCCCTGATCTTTGACTTTCCCACCATCAGCAGCATCAATGCCACCTGGGGTGCCGTGGACGACAATGTGATGGGTGGGGTGAGCGATAGTCGAATTACCCTCGTACCCGAAGGCGCAGACTTCCTCGGCAATGTCTCGGTCCAAAACTCCGGGGGGTTCGCTTCCGTGCGGACCCGAAATTTTGACCCGGCGATCGACCTATCTGGCTACCAGGGCATCGAACTCCATCTGCGGGGCGATGGCCAGCGCTACAAGTTTCTGATGCGCAGTGATGTGGGCTGGGACAGCGTTGCCTTTGCCCATTCCTTTGATACTACCGCCGGGGAATGGATCACCGTCAAAATCCCCTTTACCCAGATGGTACCTGTGTTCCGCGCCAAGACCCTGAAAGATGGGACCCAAATCAACCTAAAATCGGTGCGATCGCTCCAGCTCATGCTGAGCAAGTTCGAGTACGATGGCCTGCTGAATCCGACCTTTCGTCCGGGGGCCTTTCGGATGACGGTGCGATCGATTGGCGTTTATTAACAGGGAATCTATGGAACCTTCGAGAGCAGAACTGCGGGAACTTTTGGAGCGGACGATCTTCGATGACACACCGCCCCAGGAATGGCTTGAGGATGTTTGGGCGCTCAATCCGACCACGGGGGAGATGGCTGGGAAACTGCTGGAGACCTTTGAATGTCTAATTGTGCTCTGTCCGGAGTCCCAGTTGCAGGGTCTTGTGAAGCAGCTCTATCAGCGGAAGATGATTCTGGCTGAGCAGGAGAAGCAGGTTTGAGGGTTTGGCCCGCGACTGAAGGATTCTGTTGGCGAATCCCCCACTGCGCTGCTGCCCCGCCTTGGGTTAAAACCCGAGGCTAATA
>JAAUSA010000006.1 GCA_012031975.1 Alkalinema sp. RU_4_3
AATACCTGGCCCTGGAAGAGGTGTCGGAGTTTCGGAGTGAATACATTGATGGACAGATTTTCCTATGTCTGGTGGTACCCCTGAGCATAATCGGCTGGTTGGCAACGTTTACAGGTATTTAGATGATGTTGCGGATCAGCGCCAGGACCTAAGCGTCTTCTTTACGGATATGCGCTTTGGGTGCCCAGTGCTCGGACCCATACCTACCCTGATGTGATGGTTGTCCTCGGTCCTTTGCAGATGCTCGATGCCCGCAAGGATACGATTACCAATCCAGTGCTAATCGTTGAGGTTTTATCCAGCTCTACCAAGGATTACGATCGCGGTGAGAAGTTTCGCTTCTATCGATCGATTCCCAGTTTTGTAGAGTATGTTTTGGTGGACCAATACTCGATTCACGTTGAGCATTTTGTGCGGAATGCCCAGGGGCAGTGGGTGTTGACGGATTATGACGATCGATCGGCTGTGATTTCTTTGACTTCGATCGGGTGTGAATTGGCGATCGAGTCGATCTGTCGCAAGGTTTTAGTGTGAACGCTGTCGCTAGAGAAGTCTACCCGATTACGTGGCGGAAGTTTGTTGCGATCGCCGATCGCATGGCCGAAGCGTATTCTTGATTTGCCTGAGAATAGTGATTAAATCGTTCTTTCGCCTGTCGAGCAAGGTTTTGAAGGTCAAGATTTTCAGGTCTCCGCGCAGCCTCCTGAATCACAAACCAGAGATCGCGCGCAATCTGCAACCGCTGCAACCGGGCCTCCCTCAATCCATCTCGCTTATCCAATCTCAAGGCATCGATCGTCGTTTTACCCCGGAGATTGCCATCGATCGCGAACGGCACTTCCCCCCGAAACCTATCTTGCTCAGTTTTCTGCTTCCCATCGATATTTAACTTATCCGGCGGCACAACGGGCTTCTCAATCTTGATCACAAATCTATCTCCAATCAAGCCTGATTCATCAACAGCGCAGCCCGACGAATAATATCCATCGCCTCAATGTCCTGACTTGACTCCGCAGTCGGCAACGAACCAATCTTTTGGGCCAAGGTGGACAACTCTGCCTCATCTTCCACTGTCAAATGGGCCTTCGAGAGAATCTCCTCTCGCCGCTGAAGAGCTGATTCAATCTGAGGCGGACGCGACGTTGGTAGCTCAAACACGCTAGTCAGCACCTGATCCACCCGCCAATTCCGAATAATCTCTGGGTCGTTGTCAATCACAACGCGATCGCCCTCTCTCCGCAGCAATACAATATTCGCCTCCTGGGCTGCCTGCACCACCAAAGGACTATGGGCCGTAACGATGAACTGGGTATTTGGGAAGCGATCGCTCAAAAAGTCCATGATTGTCCGCTGCCACTTGGGATGCAGATGCAGGTCGATCTCATCGACAAGTACGATCGCAGGTTCTGCCAAAGGGTCAGGACTCTGGGGATAGCGCCGAAACAACCGCACAGCTAGGTCTACCATCCAGCGATCGCAGTTCGATATCCCAAGCCCAAATTATTAATATTAACCCATCCATAGGGCGTCAGAAATTCTGCCCTAGGACGAGGATTTTCTTCGTCGGCAGGTGCGATCCGAATGTCTTCAATATCTGGCAGAATTCGTTTGAGGATTTCGATGATTTGTGAAAGTTGATGGTTTAGTCGGTCTCGTAAACCACCAGCCGCAGTCCAAGCTGCATAATCAGTCTGCAATAACCACTCCTCTGCATTAATTAGAGGAGTTCCTTCATTAAACAAACTCAAGGAATTAGGCGATTCTAAACTTTCTGCTAAGGAGAACTTACCCAAATTACGAATAGCTCCATAGCCATAGCAGATTAAACTTGAAAGGGCGATCGCGCGATCGCCCCAGCACTAAACCTTAGTACTTGTAGCTTTCAGCCTTGTAAGGACCGCTCAAAGGCACATTGATGTACTTGGCCTGAGTCTCCGTCAGTTGGGTAATCACCCCACCGAAACCTTCCACCATGTAACGTGCCACCTCTTCATCCAGATGCTTCGGCAGAATCGTCACAGTCAGGGCTTCAGCTTGCTTGTCAGCAGGCAGGTCAGCGAACTTGCGCTCAAACAGGAAGATCTGAGCCAACACCTGGTTCGCAAAGGAGCCATCCATAATCCGAGAAGGGTGACCCGTCGCATTACCCAAGTTCACCAAACGACCCTCCGACAGCAGCAGCAAGAAATCGCTCTTGTCATCGCTACGGTACACCTGATGCACCTGGGGCTTCACCTCTTCCCAACGCCATTCCCGACGCATGAACGCCGTGTCAATTTCGTTGTCGAAGTGACCAATGTTGCAAACCACAGCGCCCGCTTTGACAGCGCGCAACATGTTCTCGTCGCAAACATTCACGTTCCCGGTCGTCGTCACCAACAGGTCGGTGTTGCCCAACAGGTCAGTGTTGATCGAAGCTGCGGTGCCATCGTTCTTACCATTCTTGTAAGGCGAGACCACTTCAAAGCCATCCATGCAAGCCTGCATTGCGCAGATCGGATCGATCTCAGTCACCTTCACGATCATGCCTTCCTGGCGCAGAGAAGCAGCGGAACCCTTGCCCACGTCGCCGTAGCCAATCACCAGGGCCTTCTTACCCGCCATCAGGTGGTCCGTACCGCGCTTGATCGCATCGTTCAAGCTGTGGCGGCAACCATACTTGTTGTCGTTCTTGGCCTTGGTGACAGCGTCATTCACGTTGATCGCCGGGATCTTCAGTTCGCCAGCTTCCAGCATCTCGAACAGACGGTGGACACCTGTGGTGGTTTCTTCCGTGACGCCGTGGATGGTCTTGAGCATCTGAGGATAGACCTGGTGGATGTGACCCGTGAGGTCGCCGCCATCGTCCAGAATCATGTTGGCATCCCACAGACCGCCTTTGCCGTCATGGATCGTCTGCTCAATACACCACATGTACTCTTCCTCGGTTTCACCTTTCCAGGCAAAGACAGGGGTGCCAGCGGCAGCGATCGCCGCCGCTGCATGGTCCTGGGTCGAGAAGATGTTGCAGGAAGACCAGCGCACTTCAGCGCCCAAGATTTGCAGGGTTTCGATCAAGACAGCGGTCTGAATCGTCATATGGATACAGCCGATGATCTTGGCACCAGCCGGAGGGCTTGGTGGCGCTGTACTTCGCACGGATCTTCATCAGCGCGGGCATTTCGCTCTCAGCGATCAAAATCTCCTTGCGGCCCCACTCTGCCAGGGAAATATCAGCAACTTTATAGTCTTGGGCAGTCGCAGCGGACTGTTCACGTTCAATAACTGACGTACTCATCTAAATCCTTCTCCGTTTTTTTGTTAGCCTGTAAAGACGTGTTTGTGGCGCACCTTTAAGCAGTACGGGAATGGACCGAGACTTCGGCTTTCCTTACCTATAAGAACAAGTACAACCCTAGGTGTTTACATCTCGCAAACTACCTAAGCAACACTTCACATATTTCTTATCATAATATGTTTTGGGAGTAAATGCACCCTACATTATGCTGAGATCTTCCTGGCCCCCCGAGCCGCCCCCTGAGTGCGGGCCTCGACCCTAGAATCTTGTTAGACTAGGAGCCCAACCCTACGATCGCGCCCCCCATGACAGAATCCACCACCCACAAACCCACCGATGACGGAGGGCCGATCGCCGACCCTCCCCCCAGCCCGCCCGAAAAAATCCTCTGTCCCCACTGCCAACGCACCGCCACCAACGGCATCAAATGCCAAGGCATCTGCGTCGCCGACAGCGATTACTAGATTGAGTCACCGCGTCGCCATCCACTTCAAGATCGCCAAAATCTCCTCGATCGGCTGCAACGAGTAGTCCCGCAAATCCAACGTAATCACCCGCCCCTCCAACTGCATAAACCGCCACTGCGTCCTACTCGTCACCACCCCGAACACGACAGGAATCGCTCGCCCCCGACTGTTATTAAACTCCTACGCCGCAATCATCTCCGCCATACATTGCCCCAGCCCCAACTTCAAATCCGCCTTTTTCGCCTCCACCAAAACGATCGCCGGAGCCTCCATCACCAACTGCTCCGCCGACTGACAAACCATAAAATCACAAACCCCATTCAACCCGCGATCTGGATCGACATTGAACTCTTCCCCCGAAAACACACTGATCTCCTGATCCAGTAGCCGTCGAACCTCCAGCAAAATCGGATTGATAATCGCCTCCGATCGCGCCTTTTCCGTACCAACGGCGATCGCCCAGGGCAAATCCTCCAGAATCCCCAACACCCTTGGACTAGCCGTGATAGGCGTCAGATTAGTGGGGATAAATCGCTTCCCCTCCTGGAGAACAATGCCGAACTCTTCCTTAATCTGGGAAATCGTGAAGCTACTGTAGGGCATAGAAATCGCCAAGTTCCTTCCTTGTAGGATGATGATTCATTAGGATCCGAAAGGTATCATAGATCTGTTTCGATGGCTTATATGCCTTCCCCCCTACGATCCCAATCCTGCAGCTAAATCCAAGAGCTTCAACTTACCTACATCTTAACCAATTGTCTCACTTCTATACGGATACTCATAGATTAGTGATCGAGTTAATATGGAAGAAGAAAGCGCTGATGGTGCCCTATGAATCTACCCAATGGTGAAGCAGCCCAATTGGGTGACAAGTTGGAGCGTTACTGTCTCAATCCCACTCATCCTAAAGGAAAAGATAAAGCAAACCTATTTCGTTTCCGCCTAGGAATTACCCTTGAGAACAAAGTCATTCTTGAAAATGCGCTACTAGAAGCTGCTATCTCTGGCACCGCCGTTCTCTATCGAGCCGATGAATACGGTATCCATTATGACATTCGATTCCAAATGTCCACAGAGACAGGAACCACTGTGGTTCTAAGCTGCTGGATCATTCGTCAAGATGAAGACTTTCCCAGACTCACAAACACATACCCCGTCGATCGATAGGAGGCCCTATGTCAAACATTAATGAATACGACTTAGTAGCTTTGACCGGCGAAAAAGCAGCAACCCACAAGACCAGCCTCAAAACCATCCAGCTTCAGCGGGGACAAATTGGCACTGTTATTATGCTCCTGGCCCCAGAAGTTTGTCTAGTTGACTTTGCCGACGCCCAAGGCAACACCTATGCCATGGAAAGCATCCCCATGACTCAACTACTGCTACTTCATCAGGAACCGATCGCGATCCCAGCCTGATGCGGCCATAGTGGAGCGACAGCACTGTGGGTCGTTCGCCTAATTTTTCATAGACCATGCGATTGCTCTGATCAGTTTAACCCCAGCCAACACCAGCAGGCAATAAACCCCACCAATCAGCCAGCCATAAAAAATCATCGTCAAAGCTGTCTCATCGCACTGGTTCCATGGGAGATGCGCTGGGACTCTGTAGCGGTTGTTGTACCAGCTCGTACATTCGAACTCACTCCACAAAGCCCCCACAATCCAAAATACTAACGTCCCCAAGATAATCCCCAACCACCTACGCTTGACCAACCACACTAGCAAAATCGGCGGCCCATAGGACGTGACAAATTCCAAGAAATTGAAAACCTGTTGCATGATATCCATTTAAATTGCAGTCCGCGTAGGCGGACCTTGGTTTGTATAGCAGCGGTTTCAACCGCCGCTCCTACCCGCCATGAACAAGACCCTAAGGCAACCAAGGATACTGCCGAAAATCCGGAGCCCGCTTCTCCAAAAAAGCCTGCTTCCCTTCCCGACCTTCCTCCGTCATGTAATACAACATCGTCGCATTCCCCGCCAATTCCTGAAGCCCCGCCTGCCCATCACAGTCCGCATTTAAAGCAGCCTTCAAACAGCGGATCGCAATCGGACTCTTCTGCAAAATCTCCTGCGCCCAAATCACACCTTCCGCCTCCAACTGCTCAATCGGCACCACCCTATTCACCAACCCCATATCCAGCGCCTCCTGCGCATCATACTGCCGACATAAATACCAAATCTCCCGCGCCTTCTTCTGCCCCACAATCCGCGCCATATAACTCGCCCCAAACCCCCCATCAAAACTCCCCACCTTCGGCCCCGTCTGCCCAAACACCGCATTCTCCGCCGCGATCGATCAAATCACACAATAAATGCAACACATGCCCCCCACCGATCGCATAGCCCGCCACCAACGCAATAATCGCCTTCGGCATCGATCGAATCAACCGCTGCAAATCCAACACATTTAATCTCGGCGTACCCTCCTCGTCGATATAGCCGCCTTCGCCCCGCACCGACTGATCGCCCCCGCACAAAACGCATACTTCCCATCCGTATGTGGCCCCGCCCCCATCAACAAAACCACCCCAATGCGCTGATCCTCCCGTGCATTGCTAAACGCCTCGTACAGCTCCATCACCGTTTTGGGCCGAAAGGCATTGCGCTTATGGGGCCGATTAATCACAATCTTCGCCATCCCCTCCGCCTTGAAATACTCAATATCTTCGTAGGATTTAACGCGCTGCCAGTCAGTCATGGGAATTGCAGTAATAGAACCAAGCCGCCCTCTATTTTACGGCCTGACGCAACCCGACGATCGCTCCTGCCACCACAGAAATCGCCTCCTCCACCTCCGCCATCGTGTTAAACCGCCCCAGCCCAAACCGTAAACTCGCATAGGCCAGCCTCTCCTCCACCCCCAAAGCCAGCAACACATGGGACGGCTCAATCCTTACCGAACTACAAGCGGATCCAGAAGACACCGCCAACCGATCGCGAATTGCCAGCATCAAGCCCGTGCCATCCACCCCCGCCACACTGAAATTCAGATTCCCCGGCAGCCGCTGCGCCCAAGACCCATTCAGCGTCAGCCCCGGCAAATCCCGTAGCCCCTGCCACAGGCGATCGCGCAAAGCCCCCACCCCCACATCGATCCCCAGGGCCAAAGCTTCCCCAAACCCCACAATCTGCGGCGTATAGAGCGTACCCGATCGCCACCCCCTCTCATGCCCTCCCCCATGGAGCTGCGCCGCCAGCCTCACCCTCGGCCCCTTCCGCCGCACATAGAGCGCCCCGATCCCCTTCGGCCCATAGACCTTGTGGCCCGTCAGCGACATCAGGTCCACCCAAGTCACATCCAACGGCACCTTGCCGATCGCTTGAGCCGCATCTGTGTGAAACAACACCGACCGATCCCGGCACAGACGGCCAATCGCCTCGATCGGCTGCAACACCCCAATCTCATTGTTCGCCGCCATGACGGAGACCAGTATGGTGTCCGATCGCATCGCCGCCGCCAATTTCTCCACAGAGACCAAACCACTGGGCTCCACAGGCAGCACCGTGATCTCAAACCCCAAGGTCTCCAGATAGCGGCAGGGATCGAGCACAGCGCTATGTTCCGTCACCAGGGTTATCAAATGCTTGCCCTTGGAGAAATAGGCCTCCGCCACACCTTTGATCGCCAGATTATTCGCCTCCGTCGCCCCGCTGGTGAAGATGATCTCCGCAGACTCCGCCCCGATCGCCCCAGCAATCTGCCCCCGCGCCTTTTCCACCGCCGCCGCCGCCGTCCAGCCGTAGGCATGGCTCACCGAGGCCGGATTGCCAAAGTCCTTCGTGAAATAGGGCAGCATGGCTTCTAGCACCCTAGGGTCCAGGGGCGTCGTGGCATGGTTGTCGAAGTAGATAGGGCGCATGGGGGTTGGCCGACCGGGAAAGTTGCTAGGATAGGCGCTTGATTCTTCGCCTTACTTCCCTATCATGCAGCACACCGCCGCGATCGCCCTAGGCAGTAACCTGGGTGACTCGCTCCTCACCCTCAATACCGCCGTAGCCCACCTCAACGGCCTAGCAGATCTGCGCGTACTAGCTTGCTCCAGTTGGTATCGAACGGCACCCATTGGCCCGCCCCAGCCCGACTACCTAAATGGCTGTCTCCTCCTCGCCACAGGCCTTACACCCCAGACCCTCATGCAGCAACTCCTAAGTGTCGAAACCCACTTTGGCCGGGAGCGTCGGGAGCGCTGGGGTGCGCGGACCCTTGACTTAGACCTGCTGCTGTTTGATGATGTAGTGGTGTGCCATCCGGATTTGACCATCCCCCATCCGCGCATGAACGATCGCGCCTTCGTGCTCGTCCCCTTGGCGGAGATTGCGGCGGACTGGATCGACCCCACCACGGGCCGAGCGATCGCCCATCAGGCTGCAACAATCGATCGCACAGGTGTCACCCTCTTTTGTCAAAACGCCCTTTTTATCAAACAGTCATAGTTTCTACTCAGAAGAATACCCTCTACCCAGGTTAGTTCTATGCCCTACGGTTCCGAGCCACCCCAGTTGCTTCGCCAGAAATTATTTTATAAGGGGCGGAAATTTAATTTTGACGTTAATCGCTACCGTCTCCCGAACCAATCCGAGGGCGAATGGGAATGCATTCGTCATCCCGGCGGAGCCCTGGCCGTCCCCCTGACCCAGGATCGAAAACTAGCTATTGTCCGCCAATACCGCTTTGCCACCCAAGGCCGCCTGCTCGAATTTCCGGCGGGCACCATCGAACTCGGCGAAACCCCCGAAAGCACCATCGAACGGGAAATCCAAGAAGAAGTCGGCTACAAAGCCAGCACCTGGAAAAAGATCGGCGAATTCTTCCTCGCCCCCGGCTACTCCGACGAAATCATCTACGCCTTCCTCGCCACTGATTTGGAACAACTCCCCCAGCACCTAGCGCAGGACGAAGACGAAGACATCGAAGTCATCCTCATGACCCCCGAAGAAGTCGAACAAGCGATCCTCATGGGTGACATGACCGACGCCAAATCGATCGCCGCCTTCACCCTCGCCCGTCCTTTCCTGTTTAATTAATCCCGCTCCCAATGCCCGATCTAATTCTATTTTGGCACCGTCGCGACCTCCGCCTAGCCGACAACACGGGACTCGCCATGGCCCGATCGCGCACCCCAAAAGTAGTCGGCCTCTTCTGCCTAGACCCGGCTATTCTAAACCGCGACGATATCGCCGATGCTCGTATGGACTATATGCTGGGGTGTTTAAAACATCTCCAGCAACGCTATATAGAATCAGGTAGCGAACTCCTCATACTACAGGCCGATCCCACAGAAGCGATTCCCAAACTCGCCAAACAACTCAATGCCAACGCCGTCTATTGGAATTGGGATGTCGAACCCTACGCGCAGATTCGTGATAACAAAACAATTAAAGCCCTAAACAGCATCGGCATCGAAGTCCACACCGAATGGGATCAGCTTTTGCACACACCCAGGGACATCGTCTCCAAAGCAAAGAGCGAACCCTACACCGTATACGGCCCCTTCTGGAAAAACTGGATCACAAAACCAAAACACAATCCCTATCCGGAGTTCGCAGGTGCCCAAGGGTTGAATGCCGCAGAAAAAGAGCTAGCCAAAAACGCCGGAGCGATCGCCCTCCCCCGTCTCCAGGACCTCGGCTACATTTGGGATAGAGAACAAATCCTGGAACCCGGAGAACTGGCCGCAAAGAAACGCCTAGAGGTGTTTGTCAAAACCTCTATCGAAGCCTACGACGATCAGCGTAACTTTCCCGCCGTATCCGGTACCTCCACCCTCAGCCCGGCCTTGAAATTTGGGGCGATCGGTATCCGCAACGTCTGGGCCGCTGCCTCGAACGCCATGAAAAAAGCTGAAACCGTCGAACCCCAAATCGGCATCCGCACCTGGCAGCAGGAATTGGCCTGGCGTGAATTCTATCAGCACGTCATGTATCACTTTCCCAGCCTCGCCGATGGCCCCTACCGCGACGCCTTCAAAGCCTTTCCCTGGGAAACCAACGAAACCCATTTCCAGGCCTGGTGCGAGGGCAAAACAGGCTACCCGATCGTCGATGCCGCCATGCGCCAGCTCAACGAAACGGGCTGGATGCACAACCGCTGTCGGATGATCGTCGCCAGCTTCCTCACCAAGGATCTCATCCTCGACTGGCGGCAGGGCGAAAAGTACTTCATGCAGCGCCTCGTAGACGGCGACCTATCGGCCAACAATGGTGGCTGGCAATGGAGCGCCTCCAGCGGCATGGACCCCAAACCCCTCCGAATATTCAACCCCGCCAGCCAGGCCCAAAAGTTCGATGCCCAGGCCGAATACATCCGCCACTGGGTGCCAGAACTGCGCCGCGTTGAGACCAAAGCCCTGATCTCTGGGGCGATCGAACCCTCGGATCGCCCCACCTACCCAAGACCCATCGTCGATCACAGCATTCAGCAGCGCAAATTCAAGAACGCTACGCTGCCCAAAAGGCCGAGGTCTAAACTACGCCAACTCCAACAGCCGCTCCGGCTCGATCAAAACACCGTCTCCGTAGACTTCACCATGGCCAACGAGAAAATATGGCTCGCCATATCCAAATTATACAACCGTCGATATTCCGTCGAAATCGGCCGAAGCGCTGTCTCCGCCACCGTTGTAATCGTGGGCAAAGCCGCCATCGGCAGGGCAAAATTCTTATAGGGCATTTGGATTAAGGCAATATGCGTCTCAGGCTCAGGATTCGCTTCGCCATACATCCATTCATAGAGACGAATCACCGTCGCATCATAATCATCAATCCGAACGCGATCGCCATCATTATTAAGATCGATCTCCAAATCCTTTGTCCTGGCGACCTTTCGTACACTATCCATCGGCAGCGCCAGGGAAAAGTTCTTGAACGGAGCCACCAAAATACGCAGGGTCGTTGTTGTGGTAGAAGTAGTTGTCATAACAGGGTGTAGTAAAAGAACCGAACACATCAAACACTCAACGTATCAAACCAATCTAATCAACCGCCACCATCAGCGCCTCCTCTAATTCACCCCCCCGCCGGAACATTTGAAAGCGCTCCGTCAAGCAGCTCTCCAGGGTCTTGACCAATTCATGCTCCATAAAGGGCTTGGTTAAATAGGTCGTCGCACCCATGTATTTGGCGATCTGACGGTGCTTCTCATTGCTTCGAGAAGTCAGCATGACGATCGGCAGCTTCTCCTTCGGATAGTTAGGACGGCAGTGGGTCAGGAACTCAAAGCCATTCATCCGAGGCATTTCAATGTCACAGAAGACCAAGTGAATATTGGCATCCTGCTGCAACTGCTCCAGCCCTTCGCGCCCATCGCGGGCCTGAAGCACGCGGTAGCCCGACTTCTTCAGCACAGAAGACAATGTCTGACGCGAAGTCAGCGAGTCATCAATCACCAAAATCGTCGTTTCGCCAGTCTTGGCGGGGGCCACTTCAGGGAGACCGGGCTTCGCGACCTGGGGTTTGGCCACCGGGGCAACGGGTTTTGCGGCGGGGGTTCTGTTGGTCACCGAGGACTTCTTATATTCCACCAGGGTTCTCGCATCGATCACAGGCAGCAATGTCCCGTCACCGAGCAAGGTACAACCGTAGAGATAATCAGGGGGCGCAATGCCTCGGCCAAAGGGTTTGATCGCTAATTCTTGCTCGTACAGAATCTGGTCGGCCTGAATTGCGATAGTCTGGGAGTCTCCGGCGATCAGCAGGAGGGGAATTTTGCCGTTGGTGGGCAGGGTGAGGGCCTTGGGATGCTCGGCGATCGTCTGGGGCAACTGATAATTCTGTTGGAAAATCGACTGCGGATAGATCGGAATGAACTGTTCCTGCCAGTGGTAGAACTGCCCACCCTTGAGGGTTTGGATATCGCCGACGGGGGCGGCCACGATCGCCACCAAACTATCCACCGCCACCGCCATCAGGCGCGACTGCACGCTGAATACCAGCAGTTTGGTAATCGTCAGGGTGAGTGGTAGGCGCAGGGTAAAGGTGGTGCCTTTGCCCGCCTCCGATGTGATGCTGATGTTGCCCTTCAGGCCCCGCACCTGGGTACGGACAGCGTCTAAGCCCACGCCGCGACCGGACAGCTCACTGACTTTATCCGCCGTGGAGAACCCAGGGGAGAACATCAGGTCGTAGATCTGTTCTTCGTTCAGCAGCTTTGCCTCATCCGCCGTGACGATGCCCTTTTGGATCGCCTTGGCGCGAATTTTTCCAGGTTGATGCCGCGACCGTCGTCGCTGACTTCGATGTAGATTTGGCTGCTTCGGTGGTAGGCGCGGATTTCGATTGTGGCCTGTTCCGGCTTATTCTGGGCGAGTCTATCGACCGTCGCCTCAATCCCATGGTCAAACCCATTGCGCACCAAATGCACCAGGGGATCGAACAGTTTCTCCAACATGGCCTTGTCCACCAAGGTGTTGGTTCCGCTGAGTTTGATGGTGGTGGGTTTGTTGTATTTGCTCGATAGGTCGCGGATCATCCGGGGGAAACGCTGGAGGACATCTCCGATCGGAATCATGCGTGCCCAGAGCAAGTCGTTTCGGACCTGTTTGAGGGTTTGTTGCTTGTGGCGCTGGATTTTTTGGGACTGTTGGGCCAAGAGGGTGATGTCGCGCATCGCTTCGCTGAGCTGGGCGATCTCGTCCACGGCTTCCTGGATCATCAGGTCGAAGTCGTTGTAGGCATCCATCTGCAGGGGATCGAAGTCTGCCCCCGGCATTAATACAGGGTTGTCCCAGTCCTGGCCAGCCCCCGATGGTGACGCTTTTGTGCCCTGCATGCGGGCGCGATCGGTTTGGCTCGTGTCCATTAAGCCCTGCAGCTGCTTGGTCACTTTCTCAAATCGGCCAAATCGCAGCAATGCACTGCCGAGCACCGACTGAATTTGCTGACTCTGCATCAGCGCACTATTTTCCTGGGTGACCAATTCACCGATCAGGTTATTGAGCCGATCGAGTCGGCCCAGGTCCACCCGAATGGTGTTGGAGAAGGCCGGGGTATTGGCCGAATTGGCTGCAGGCGCCGATCGCCTGGTTTTATTTTTGGTGGCTGTGCCATCGGGGGCCGTTTCGATCGAGGTCTTGCTGCCACCCATGTCAAGTTCCACCGATCCCCCTAATTCGGTTGGAGCAGGCTCAGCCGGAGTGGTTTCGGGCGCTGGGAGACTGGTTTGCAGGGCGGTTTCGACTTGGAAGGCGGTGTCTTCCTCAAAGATTAGGGGCGTCAGAGGGGGAAGAATCGTCGCTGCTGGCTGATTGGGGATCGCCTGGGAGGGTGTAGTAGGCCGCTCGATCACCTGGACAGTGGTGTCCTCTTCATCAATGAGGGAGGCCATCCGTCCCTGGATGGTGGTGTCCTCTTCCTCAATCAGCGCCCCTGTCTCGATCGCAAAGCCCTTCTCTTCTACCGCTGCGGTTTGATCAGCTTCACCGAGGCTATTCCAGGTGAAGAATCTGGCGGGCGGCTCGGCATTTTCAGGGGTTTCGGCCACCGCTGGGCTGGCGTCTAGGCTATCTGCGCTGACGGGGGTAATGGTTGAGAAGATATCCCAACCGGCATCGTCGGCACCATTGTCAAAGCTGTTTTCAACGGCGTCATCAGCGCTGTTTTCAGAGATGTTTTCAGCAGGGTCTTCAACGGGTTCAACGTTATCCGCTGCCAAGGGGGCTTCACGTTCCACAGATAATGCCGTGACGGCTTCAGGTTCAGCTTCTTCCCCAAAGGACCAGCCTAGGTCCTCGTCGCTATCTGCCAGGGCCTCACTGGTTGGGGTGATCGCTACGCTACCCATCCCCTCGCCGTCAAACTGGTCTCTCAAATCATTGAAGACCGAGAAATCATCGTCGGTGAAGGCAATGGATTCTTCGAAATTAGCAGCGGGTTCCGGGGCGGGCGGCGAGAAGGTCGGGATCACCGACTCCTGCGGCATATCTGCCTCGATCGCTGCTTCAAAGGCAGCGGGCAACTGATCGAGTTCATCACTAAACAAATCCATGGAACTAGAGAAGCTAGTATCCACTGCCAGATCATTAGCAACATCACCAGTCCCCAGGGCCTCTAAATCAAACCCACTGTCACCGATCGCTGCGTCAGGCTCCTCTGCAAATAGATCGAACAGCGCATTGGCCACGGGTGAGGTTTTGAGGGGGATCGTTTCGATGGCCAGGGGTTCAGCGGCTGGCGGGGTCGCATCGAAACTGTCAAACAGATTTTCTTCCAGCGCCTGGGGTTCTGCCGCCACAGGTGCTGCATCAATGACAAACGCGCTGAAGCTATCTTCGTCCTCATCATCGGAGAAGAAGTCCATCAGGGCTGTGTTGTCTAGGGCCGCCGGGGCCGCTGTCGGTTGGATCGCGGTGGTGCCCGCGCCCGGTTTTGTCCAGGCGAGTAGTGCTTCGCTCGGACTGCCCCCGGTGCCCCGCTCTCCAGCGAGCACGGCAATTTGGGAGGCTTTGAAATTATCGTAGGCCAGTTGACCGATGGTTTGGCTTCCTGGGGATAGAGTTCTAGGGCATCCTGGGTGGCCTTGGCGATCGCCACAAATCCCGTGAAATTCACCAATTCACCCACGCCTAAAAAGACCTGGGCTTGGGCGCGCAGTTCGCCTGCAACCTCTGGGTGGGAGGGGTTTTCTAACACATTGGCGATGCGGACCAGGCCCTCTTCGATGTCGCCCATGAAGATGACTTGGACAATGTCCACCCCAAGTTCGGCGGCAGTGGGCAATTCATTATTGGCTTCCATGGCATCGCCGAGGCGTTCCACCAGTCTTTCGTAGACGGGCTGGAATTTTTCGACCCAGGGTTCACCGTCATTGGTGCCCGTTTCGATCTGCTGCATCAGCGGATTGCGCAGGCAGTCATAGCCTTCGAGGAGCAGTTCTTCCAGCTCCATATCGACCAAGACATCGTCCTGGTAGAGTGCCCGTAGGACATCTTCTAGCTGGTGGGCGATCACTTGAATCGAATCCATGCCGCCAATGCTGGCCGCGCCCCCCTTAATTGAGTGAGCTGCCCGCATCAATGTATGAATTTGGGGGACACTGTGGTCTTCGCGTAGTTTTAGCAAGCCCTCTTCCAGGGCCTGCAAAAACTCCACCGATTCTTGGATGAAGAACTGATAGGCTTGGTCACGAATTTCAGGAGAACTCAGCATGGGCGGTAGATGGTAGATCTGAAGGGATATTCAGTCTGAGGTAGGGGGGCTCGGGGGGAGGGGCGATCGCGTATGGAGGGGCGATCGGGCGTAAATGCTGTTTGGGGTTTAGTGGTGGTTTTGAATCGATCGTTCTGGGTTGAGATAGGGGGCGCGGGATGCGCGCCCCTACCAGAGATCGGATACCAAACCCGGATTCTATTTGACCTTAAACTGTGCGACGCTGACCTGGAGCGTTTGGGCCACCTTCAGCAGTTCGCCGAAGGAGTCTGCCACGCTTTCGGACTGTTCTGCGGTGGTGGTCACGTTGGCGGCCACTTGACGCATGGTCTGGGTCACGGTGGAGGAGGTTTCGGTCTGGGCGGCGGCGGCCAGGGAGATCTCTCGGACCAGGTCGTTAATCTGGAGCGAAACGTTGTTGATTTGACCCAATTGCTGGCGGGTTTCTTCCACCAGTTTTGTACCTTCGACCACCTGCTCCGTACCTGCTTCCATGGCCGAGGCCACCTCACTGGTCTGGAGCTGGATTTCTTCCACCAACTGTTCGATTTCCGCTGTTGCAGCAGCGGACTGCTGGGCCAGCGATCGCACCTCTTCCGCAACCACCGCGAAGCCTCGGCCTTCTTCTCCGGCTCGGGATGCTTCAATGGCCGCGTTTAGTGCGAGCAGGTTGGTCTGGGCGGCGAAGTCACTAATTAGGCTGACCACCTTGGAAATCTTCTGGGAAGCTTCCCCGAGGCGTTTCACTTTCTTAGAGGTTTCAGACACCGTTTCGCGGATGGTGGAGATCCCTGCCACAGTACGGTTCATCGCCTGGTCTCCGGCCTCTAGGGTACGGGCCGCGATCTGCACGCCCTGTTCGGCCTGTTGGGCGCGTCTTGCCACACCCTGAATCGATTCCATCATCGAGTCGATGTCTTCCAACACGCCGCCAATGGAGGTGGCCTGGCGCTTGGATTCAACGGATAGGGCCGAGACCGCTGCTTCGTTGTCCGTGGCGGTGGTGGCCACGGAGGAGGAGGCGGACTGCACATCTCCCACAATCTGTCGTAGGGCTCGGATAATCGCGTTGTAGGAGTCAGCGATCGTACCCACTTCGTCCGGTGTCACCGTGGCTCGAATGGTCAGGTCCCCTTTACTAACGGGGTCCACTTCCATCAGCAGTTCCAGGGCTCGCTTCTGGAGGAATTCCTTTGCGGCCTTCTGTTCGTCGGCGCGTCCATCGGCTTCTTCGCGGGCTTCGATGCGGGCTTTCTCGGTGTATTCCAAGAGGTAGGCCTGGTCAAGGGCGTAGCCCAACTGGGTGGAGAGCTGACGGACCAAGTCGATTTCCTCAGTGGACCAGTGACGGGCCTTGGTGCATTGGTGGATGCAGAAGAGCCCGATCAGGTTCTGATCTTGGATAATCGGTGCGATGATGCTGGCATTGATTTGGCAGTCCTCCAGCATTTTGCGATGGCAGTCGCTGATGTTGGCGGTGTAGATGTCATCGATCGCCCGCACAGCCCCCGGCTGATAGCGCTCCAGCATGTCGGTGGTGCAGCCATCCTCGAATTCCCGGCCCGTGAGCACCTTGATGCCCTTGGTGAAGGATTCTGCTTCGATCGTGCCCTTGTTATAGACCCCATCGGCGAACATATAGGCCACAACGCGCTCCGCTTGCATGGCCAGGCGGGTTCCGTCGGTGATCACCTGGAGGATTTCACCCGTTGTACCTGCCTGACGGGCTTCGGTAATCAGGTTGTTAATCAACTGAGCATTTTGACGCGATTGTTCCGTATAGGAGAGCAGGTCCGCTTGGTCTAGGGCAAAGCCTACCTGGGCGGACAGACGACCGATCAAATCGACTTCTTCCTTGGTCCAGTTGCGGGGACCGGAGCATTGGTGGGCGCAGAGCAGGCCGACGAATTTATCGCTTTGGAAAATTGGTGCGACTACACTGGCGGCAATTTGGAAGCCGGAGAGCATGTTGCGGTGGCATTCGCTGATTTCGACGTTGCGAATATCATTAATCACGCGGGGTTGGCCGCCCTTGTAGCGATTTTCGATTTCGGTGGAGCAACCATCTTCGATTTCCTTGCCCATCAAGGAAGTGAACTTACCTTGGACGGATTCAGCCTGAATCTTGCCTTTGCTGTAGCTGCTGTCGAAGAAGTAGGCGACGACGCGATCTCCAGCCACCGCTGTCCGTAGACCCTGGACCGCCGTACTGAGAATGTCCTCCCGCTTAAGCGATTGACGCATGACGGAGACCACCTGGGATAGGGCCTGGGCCGACTGGGCCTGGCGCCGCTGCTGGTTGGTGGTTTCGTTCTGGTCGATCGCAATACCCACTCGGCTCGCGAACTGGGACATGTTTTCAATTTCGTTCTGCTCCCAGATGTGGGGTGCGGCGCAGTGGTGAGCCACGAGCAAACCATAGAGCTGACCTTGCTTGAGCACAGGGGTCACTAGGTTTGACTTAATCGCTAGGCGATGCATCAAGTCCAGGTGTTCCGGATGGAAATTGGCATTGAAGACATCGTTGGTTGGTACAATGCGGTTCTTGCGATAGGCATCGAGGAGACTTTGGGGAATGCAGGCATCTTCAATATGCTCATCCATGGCCTTCGGGAAGCCCGGCAGGACAGACTCAGCGGCAATGTAGCCACTCCAATCTTCCTTGAATTTGTAGACCACCACGCGATCGGCATTCAGTGCACTGCGGGCTTCCTTCACCGCAACGGCTAGAATGTCAGCCTCACTATTGGCCTGTTGGACCTTGGCGATCGCCTCAGAAAAGACCCCAGAACGCATCGCTGCCCGCTCCTGAACCCCAATGAACGCCTGGAGCTGACCTGCCATCTGGTTGATGTTGCTGGACAGGGCACCGAGTTCATCTTCGCTTTCGACTACCAAGCGGGTATTCAGATTACCTTGACCCAGTTCTGTCACGGCATCAGCGGCCTTAAGCAGTGGCTTCGTGGCGCGGTTGGCCAAGAATGCGGCGACAATGGCCACGATCGCCCCAGCTCCCAAACCACCCATCAGCAGTAGGTTCCGAAGAGAGTTCACCTCTTTGAAGGCTAGGGCCTCTGGCTGGGCTATAGCAATACCCCAACCAGGGTTAGGCATCCCGTTCAGGGCCTGGGTGACCGCGTTACCGATCATGGCAACGGCCCCGTTGTCTATCGCTCTCACATACTGTGGAGCGTCCCCAGGCTTCGATGGCGTAAGACCTTGGAACTCCTCGGTTACATTGCGGCCGATCTGTTCCTTGTTACCCACGATGAAGATTTTCCGGCGCTATCGTAGAGGTGATAGTCCCCGCCTTGGGCTTCGTAGTTTTTGAGCATGGCTTCTAGGTATTCCACGGGCATCCGCGTCCGGACGATGCCGATCGTCTTATTCGTGACCGAATCCTTAACCGGAGCTGCAAAGTGGATCGACAGCTTACCAGAAGTCTTGCTGACTTGAGGCTGGCTGATCACGGGCTTGTCGGTCTTGAGGACTTCTTGGAAATAGTCGCGATCGGCATGGTTCCCGAGAAAGTCGCCGCTGGTCTGGACCATGACATTGCCGTTAAGTTCAAACACGGCGATGCTGTCATAGACCCCATAGGTCCGCGAATACTGGTCCAACATCTGCTGCTTGTCCTGACGGGACATGATGTTGGCAACTTGACTATTCCTCAAAAAGGGTAGATTCGCGACGGCCTGGACATCCCCATAGCGCTCGAACACAAAGCGGTTGACTTTATCAGTCGCTTCCGTTGCCTGAGCCTTTTGGGTGGCTTCAATTTCCTTCTTTAGGGTGTCTTGGGTGATCAGATAGGCACCCGTTCCCACCAGGGCCAGGGGCGTTGCACCTAGGGCAATGGCGAGCAAGGTG
Organism: Alkalinema sp. RU_4_3; assembly: GCA_012031975.1. Classification (GTDB taxonomy): domain Bacteria; phylum Cyanobacteriota; class Cyanobacteriia; order Leptolyngbyales; family Leptolyngbyaceae; genus JAAUSA01. Next base: position 18,762 of record JAAUSA010000006.1, read on the forward strand.
GCTTTGGTGCGCAGGCTAAACTTGGAAAAGCCTTTGGATCTTTTGTCAGACTGGAACGATGCGGAGGTCATGGCAGATGGATTTTCAGGATGGGTGAGCATGGTGGTAGTGCCTGGGAGCGGGATGGGAAAGAGAGAAGAGAGAAGAGAGAAGAGACCGTACTGAATTAAGTCGTCTTAATCAAAATGTTCCTGGATTGCTGTACTATCCAAAACCAGGAAAACGTCACTGGTCTGCGGCGCTTTCCAAAGGCCCTGCAAAAACCTATGGGCAGGACTTTGGGGGTTCGAGTCAGTAATCTGGGCGCGATCGCACCAGAGCATCGCCGTCACATGGTCAACCACCAAGCCCAAGCTGGTGTCGTGGGTGCGCATGACGATTACGCTGAGGCTGTTCGGCTGGATGGTGCCCGAATAAATCGGTGCATCCCCCAGCAAATTACCTAGATCAACCAGCCAAAGTACCTCCCCCCGCCAGTTACAAACCCCCATCACCGAAGCGGGGGTGTCGGGAATCGGTATGACCTGGGTGGCCCCAATGGTCAGGGCTTCCACGAGATCAGACGTGGGAAGCATTGCCCGTTGCCCAGAAGCCATGGAAAAGCTTAGGCATTGCAATGCTGTAGATGTGACTTTGGAATTGGAAGATTTAACCGTCATGGCAACAACAAAACCAGCCTATATTAGGCCGAAGCGTTGGGACTCGTAACAAATGAATCGAGAAAAAGCGCAATGCCGAAAATTAGTCCAGGAATTAACCTTTGACCAATAGCTGTACGGCCCGCAGGAGTTCCTCTTCTTTAATGGGTTTCGTAATGTAGGAAGAAGCACCTTGCTTCATTCCCCAGAACTTATCCATTTCGCTGTCTTTCGTAGAACAGAGGACGATCGGAATACCGCTGGTGGCGGGATTGTCCTTCAGCTCGCGGCAGAGTTCAAAGCCGCTGGCCCCTGGCAAGACGACATCCATAACAATGGCGTCAGGGGTCTGGCTCTCAAGCTTGCTCTTGGCCTCTTCGCTACTGCCCACCCAAATGGTGGTGAAGCCAGCTTTTTTCAACGTACCAGTGATGATCTCCGCTTGAGTGTGCGTATCTTCTACAACAAGGATGGTTGCCATGGGATTGAGTCTCCTAGATGGACCTGGTGGATAGTGAATCGAATCTGCAAAATAAACGAAATTCGTAACAACGGTTCTCAAGGGTTGAGAATACAGAAACGAGCTGCCCCAAATGGGAGAGTAAATTCCTATGGACTCCTACTGATTGTTCCCCAAAAATGATTCCTTGAGTATCAGCAGAAATATATAAGTCATTACCCGAATCATCTCTATGCGGGGGATAGACTTCCTGAGGCCTTAGCTTCAGCCGCCATCCCTAAATGCTTCTCAATGATTTGTAAAACCTTGATCGCATCGGGGGGCTTAGACATGAAGTCCGAGGCCCCAGACATCTTGGCGCGCATCCGATCGATTACGCCGTCATGGCCCGTCAAAATGACGATCGGAATACTTTGAAAAGCCGAGGTCTTTCTCAGGAAGGTGCATAGTTCATAGCCGTTGGTATTGGGCATGACCAAATCTAAGAAAATTAGATCGGGCTTGTCCTGCAACAGCGTTGCAATCCCTTGGAGGGGATTGGTGATGCTACGAACTTCATAGCCAAAGGGTTCGAGAATTTCCCGAACCTGTTCGCCAATCATGGGGCTATCATCCACACAGGCAATAACTCCCTTCTTGACAGGGGCCGTCGGAGCCGCTGCCGCTGCACTGGCTGCTGGCTGACTGGGACTGACCTGAAGCAGCGTCCGTTCCTCGTCCTCTTCCCGAATAAAGGGATTCGGCAAATCAGGCAGTTCCTTGAGGGAAATCAGCCCTTGGTTCATCAGCGGCAAAATCGATCGCAGGACCTCAGGAAGCGATCGCTTCATTTGGATGGCCACGTCCCAGAAGGTCCGTTGCCCCTGCATCAATTTCATCAGCTTCACCGAAATCTCCGCTGGTACCACCAGGGTGAGTTTCTTTGGATCCGTGATCACGGGCACCATTTCCGGGGTGAAGTTGGGCAGGAGGGCCTGCAATTGGTCAAACCCCGAGTTGCGCCATTGCTCACGCAGCTGTTGGGCCTCGTGAATCACCTGGGCAATGGACAGGAAGGCCGCCTGTTGGGGCACCTCCAGTCCGGGGTTCCACTCCGTATCGAGCCTTGCATGGCCCACAAACCCAAACACCACTTCCTGGACAACGCTTTGAATCGCTGCCTTGGCCTGGGTGGTTGTGATCCGGCCTTGCTGAACGGCCTGTTCGAGCACATCAGCTCCCCAAATCGGTCGGCTAGACTGTACGGTGCTCAGCCAGCCAGACTGATAGCACTCAGGGCAATGCTGCTGAAACGCACGTTTCCAACGTCTGACTGGGTGGGTGTCGCTATCCGCGTACACCAACCGCCCAAAGTAGAAGTAGAGTCGCCACTGAGAGAAGGGAGCGTCCTTTAATGTGATTACCAATTCGCCCGTGGACCGTCGCTGACTGAGCATCAGCAGGTCGTAGGAGATCTTGGTAATCACGGTCATTTCTTGATCCATAGCTTACCGTCGCTCTTCTAAAGCCAAGGTTGGAAACGTACTTGTGAATGGGTCTGGGAAACCGGGCAAGGGGATACCTGGGGAGAAGCGGACAAAAAACTGAGGCCTCAAAGGCTTTGGTCTTCTATCAGAATCTCCGGACAAGGGATGACCTGACCGGTAGGTATATAAATAAGCCTGTTTATATAGTTGACAGTGCAGCGGCAAAAGATGCAGTGGGATAAATCTTTTTCGGCGATTATTCTTGGATTTCAGGGATTTTACGGATGGGTCTGGGCTCCGACCCCAGGATCGATCCCATAAAAAATCCGTCGCTTTTGAGCTATTTCTCGGCGACAGATGACAATTTCGTCAAAAGTTGGGTTTGTTGGTTGTGCCCGATCGCGGCGGTTGGCGCCGTGGTTTTGCGGGGAGGGCGTCGGAGGCTGGGTTTGGGCGTTAGGGTTTGTGGGGGGAGCGGCTGCGTTCGATCGGCAGGAAAATCGTCAGCACTTCGCCCTCTTCCTCCCGCTGGCGGACAATCATCTTGCCGCCCATGGCCTGGAAGAGGTTCTTGGTGACAGCTAGGTTGAGGCTGATGCTGCCCGTTTCGGGCTGGAACATGAGGATCTGACCCAGGGACTTAAGCAGGGGACTGTGGGGTTTTGAAGCGCCGGCATCCTGGGCGGCGCGGGTCTCGACCTGGAGCTTGAGCTGGTGGCCGGCGATCGTGGCCTCCACTTGAATCGTGCTCCCCGAAGGAAGACTGCGGGCCGATCGCTCGATCAGGCTCGTCAGCGTCTGATTCAGCATGGTGGGGTCGGTCATGACGCTGGGTAAATGCTGGGGCAGCAGCACCTCTAGGGTGAGTCCCCGCTGGCTAGCCTGCTTTTGCCAATGGGGGATGCTGTGCTCGAAGAGTTGATCGAGATCGATCGCCGTCAGGGACAGGCCCGACTGCTGAGTGGTTTCGAGTTCGACGGCGCGGAAAATTAAGCCAAAGCGATTGATCTGCTCCGAGCATTCACGCTCGATCATCTCCAGGCGTTTGACCACGTCGGGGGTGAGTTCGAGGCGTTTTAGCAGGGACTTGGTCAGGGTTTGAATGGTGGTCAGGGGGGTGCGGACCTCATGGGCAAAGGCTTGCAGGAGATCGACGTCCAGTAGGTTTGCCCCCAGGGGTTTGCCCAGGTCGCGGGGGGCCGCTGGGTGACCCGCTGAACGGCGGCGGCCAGGGCATTTTCATCCTGGTGGCTGGGGGCCGCTTCCTGGGGTTCCGGCAGGCAGGCCATCAGGGTCTGGGTGAACTGGCCGATCGCTTCGTAGGGTGGTGCGACGGGGGGGAAACTGGGCGAATCGCCTGGTCCAGGGCCGCCAGATGCTGCTCATTCAGCATGACGACCCGCAGCCGGAGAATTTGCCAGATGCGATCGTTGATGTCGGGGTCGAAGGAAAACCAGAACTGGGGCTGCCCTTGGCTGTTTTGGCTGAGCAGCAGCGTCAGACTAAAGGTGTTCGTGCGCACCATGCAAAACTGCTCCGCCGCCAGACAGTCCTGGGGTACCAGGGTAATGGTGTGGTGGGGCGCATCGTCGGCATTGGGTTTTGTAAAGGCGGCGACGGCGGCGGGGGCCAGGCGACGGGCGATCCCGAAGGCAGCGGCCAGCGGGTGGGCCGTGAAGGTCCAGTTGTCAAACTGCTGAAGAATTTCGGGATGGCCGATGATCGGCGCGGGGCCGGAGAGAATTAGACCGCTGCGATCGCCCTCCTCAGGCTTCGGCAGCGTCTGAAGCAGCAATTCCAGGGCGAGCACGGCGCCGCGCCATTCCCGCTGCGATCGCGCGGTCCGCTGGGCGATCGTCAGACCCAAGTGGGAACCCGTCGCCAGCATGGGGCGGTCTAAAACCTGCGATAAACTTGGCAAAACCCAGTCGCCCATGGTGGTTTGGTGCTCAATGACTTATGTCAGAAGGTGAATCGAACGCTACGGATCTTTTAGTACATCAATTACCTCTGAGAGTACCCCGAATACCGGGGCTTTGTGAGCCGTAGAACCGAACCGTTTCAGGTGGCAATCTCCCCACCCATGGGAGATCTGTGGCAGGGTAGGTTAGAAAGCGATCGCACGACAGGTATTGTCCATGGACTGGCAGGAAATTTTTGGCAATTGGGTTTTGGTACCGCCCCGTCCAGTCGGCGTGGTGCATTTTCTGGGGGGCGCCTTCATTGCCGCTGCCCCCCACATCACCTATCGCCGTCTGCTGGAATACCTGGCCGATCGTGGCTTTGTCGTGGTCGCCACGCCCTTTATCAATACCTTTGACCACACCGTGATCGCCGAGGAAGTCCTATGGAGCTTTAACAAGGCCCTGGATCTGTTGGAGAGGCGATCGCGCATCGAACCTAGGTTGCCCATTTATGGGGTGGGTCACAGCATGGGCTGCAAACTGCATCTGCTGGTTGGGAGCCTGTTTGAATCGGTCGAGCGATCGGGCAATGTGCTGATTTCCTTCAATAATTTTGCGGCCAGGGAATCGATCCCGATGTTCTCGCAGTTTAGCCAGCTCGCCCCGACCCCAGCGATCCCCACGGAATTCAAACCCTCGCCCCAGGAGACCAAGCGCCTGGTGGCCCAGCATTACCAGGTGCAGCGCAATCTGTTGATCAAGTTTTCCAACGACAGCCTCGATCAATCCCTGCCGCTGGCGGACCTGTTGGAGAACAGTTTTCCGGGATCGATCGCGACGCAAAGACTCCGAGGCAACCACCTCACCCCCCTGGGCCAAAATCTCAATACCCGCACCATGGGCCTCGGGGGCTTTGCGCCCATCAATATGATCGGGGACTTTGTGCAGCAGGAGGTGTTTCGGGAATTGGGCCAGTTGGAGGATGTGATGGGATGCTGGCTGGCCGGGGTTTAAATGGCTGGGCGGATCGATCGCTTGAGTCTTATAATCGGGGGGTTTTGTCTAAAAGCTGTCCAACTATGAGAAAGGAGTGACTGGGGTGAATCAACTGGTGAATCAACAGCTATCGTTATCTGACGCCGTCCCGACCCTAGAACTGATGGAAGTCGAGGCCGTCCAGAAGGCCTTAAATCGATCGCGCGCCTCGATCTATCGCTATGCCAACACCGATCCCAAGGTGCTCAATCCGCCCTACGATCCCACGCGCCTCAATCCCGAACTGCGCAATCAGGAGTCCGAATCCCTGCGGTTCCATCCCAATGAGGTGGCTAGGTTTGCCAGGGATGTATTGCGCATCAAACAGGTGACCATTGAGGTGCAGCCCCAGATTCTGGACCATACCGACGGCGTATTGCAGGCGATCTTGGTGGAGTTGCAGCAGATTCGGCAGTTGTTAGAGGATCGATCGTCGATCTAAAAATATGTCGATCTAAATATTCGACTAGAGGATCGCATGCCGTACGGGAATTCCGCCTTTTGGGCGATATTCCTCCCCAGAAAAATTGTTAATATAAAGGCAATGCAAGCATTATTGTAGAGTTTCTACCGTGGTTGTTTGTATGGGGCACGATTTTTGGCGGACCAATTCCTTGGTTATCCGATTGCGCTGCCTCTGTCGAATGAGTTCAACATTTATGCAATCAGGCCTACCGCCTCGTCCGCTCGCTCGTCCACTCTATACGGCTAACATTTTGGGTACGGCGATCGCGCTCTTTACCCTAGTGGGGCCACTCTTGATCATCAATCGCTATGCCCCGGACCGAACTGGACGAGAGACCGTGGTGCAGACCGCCGTTTCTACCAAGGTTTCTACCAAACGGCCCTAAATCTGAGGGTTCTATTTCCCCCTCGGGGATCCCAACCGAGTCGGGGGAGATAACCGACTGTTAACCCTGGCTCCTGTGATTCAGGGTTAAAGCTATGATAGTTTGTACAACTGTTATTCCCACGCCTGACGGAGCCGATCCTACTATGACTTCCTATGCTGCTTCTACGGCTAGAGCCGAGATGAGTGAACTGCGGCGGCTGAAGAGTTTATTGCCGCCGGAGTTGCAAAGCTGGGTGCTTATTGAGGTGGCCACGGCGGTCAATCCGCCGCTGATTACCTGTGAGGAAATTGGCCGCGACGAAGTGGAGATTCAAATTGATATGCCGAAGTGGGATCAGCTGGCGATCGACCAGCGCAACCTGCTGTTTTGGCATGAGGTGGGCCGGGTCCAGGCGGATTCGATTCCGCGCGACGGCTGGGAAATGGCGGCTCTGGCGATCGGCCTGGGCGGTGCCGTTGGCGAACTGTGGGTCCAAGATGGTCTGCTGCTGGTGCTAGCCATGGGCCTTTCGGGCGTGGCGGGCTGGCGACTGTTCCAAAAGAACAATGGGGAAAAGGCCTCCCTTGAAGATATTGAGGCCGATGAACGGGCGATCCAACTGGCCACAAGGTTTGGCTATAGCTTGCCCAATGCCTACAAGAGTCTGGGCAGCGCCTTGAAGATGCTCGTGGAAGACACGCCCAAGAAAAATCTGCGGCGCCGCTACGAACTGCGCCTATCGGCTTTGAAAAAGAGTGCCGCCAAGGCCAAGGCCAAGTCCCAGGGTAACCAGCAGGAAGTCTATGACTACTAATGGAATTTTCGGGGTGGCAAAGGCCCCTCCGCTAGGGAATTGAGGGGAAATACGGGCGATCGCGCCCCCCATACCGGGCACATTGCGACAAAGCAATCCTCTCGACCCATTCCCCACCTGTGTCTATCCTGTTGGCCCTGATCTATCCTTTTCTGCCTTTGCTCGTGGTCTTCCTGCTGTTGCAGGGCACCACGGTGCTGCTTCTGTACAAAAATCTGATGCAGACAAAACTGCGTCAGCCCCGCTACCAGTTGGAGGCCCTAGATTCCCTGCCCTCCTACTATCAAAAGCTGTTTCAGGCGGCGATCGCCCCCATGACGGCCCTGGGGTTTGAGCAGGTTGGGGCGGTGCGGGTCCAGAAGATGGTGGCCTTGGATCTGGAGACCGAGGACCGAGTGCTGTGGTTTTACCATTCGGAAACGGGGACCTACGCGGAGGTGGATCTGCGCTTTCCCGTTGAAAGTAGTGATGCCTGGAACATCAGCTTGATGACGGCGCTCTCCGATGGCCAGTGGCTACTGACCCTAAATGGCCAGATTCATGGGGTGGTGGGGTCCTTTCCCCAGACGATTTTGCAGGACAGCTATAGTCCGGACTGGGAGACCCAGTGGCAGATGCATCGCGATCGCCTAACCTGTCTGCCGGAGCCCCTGGCCTTGGCGCCGGAACAGTTCGCGGCAGCATTGGAGCAGTTCTACGACAGTTATTTCGACGCCCTCGTGCAAAAACGCTGCTTCAAACGCAGCGGCGACAGCTTTTACTTCCGCCCCCTCTCGGCCCTGAGGACCGCCTGGCAGGTCAAGCGCGGCAATAGCAAAGTGGCAAAACGCCGCAGCCAGCGCCAGGCCCTCTTGGTCAAACAGCCCGAGCTGCAAGTCGAGCTGCCCCTGGAGATCCAGGCCCTGGGGTTCCACCGGATGCGGGCGATCGAGCGGGGCAGCCGGAAGTTGAAGTGGGGCAAGTGGTTTTTGCTGGGCAGTTTGGTTCTGTTTTTGGTCCTAGGCTTCGCCTTGCCCTACAGCTCGGGTCTGTTTTTAAATGGGCCGGGGAACTGGGTGTTTAACCTGATGTTTGTGCTGGTGTTCCATGAGTTGGGCCATTTTGGGGCCATGAAGCTGTTTGGCTACCAGGATGTGACGATGTTTTTCCTGCCCTTGATGGGGGCGGCGGTGTCGGGGCGCAAGGTGGATGCGAGTCTGGCCCAGAAGGTTTGGATGCTGCTGGCGGGACCCCTGCCGGGGCTACTCCTAGGGTTTGGGTTACTGGTGGGGCAAGTCAAGGCGGCTGAGAGTCTGGCCTGGATGCTGATTGCGATCAATTTGGCGAACTTACTGCCGATCTTGCCCTTGGATGGCGGGAAGATCGCCCATTTAGTTTTATTCTCGCGGTTTCCCGTCCTGGATGTGATCTTCCGAGGCACAGGTGTGTTTTTTCTCGGACTCTTGGGGGTGTTTGGCAGTCCTTTGTTATTGGTGCTGGCCGTGGTCGTGGCGATCGGTATCCCCAACAGCTATCGCACCGCCCAGCTCGATCGCGATCTACGGGGCTACGTCCGCAATGCACCGGAGATGGATCCCGACGATGTCTTGATCACGGCCTTCCGTCAGATGCGATCGGCGGGCTACGACAAGCTGCCCTTTGCAAAACGGGACGCCATGGCGAATGAACTCCTAGAGCGCTACCACGAGGGCAAAACTTCGATCGTCAAGCGCTGGCTATTGGGCGGCTTGTACAGTTTGACCCTGTTGGGTGGGGTTTCGGGCACAATCCTGGCCGTCGCCCCTAAGATGTCACCGATGTTCCAGGCGATGTTTCAGTCTGGGAAGGGGCGCGATCGAGCGGTCCAAACCAGCATGCGTGAACACCTTCAGCAGAGGATCGACCAGGTCACCCAACAGATCCAGGCCAAACCCCAGGAGGCTCGCCTCTATAGGCAGCGGGCCGGAATGTATCTCTCACTGGCCTCAACTGTGGCGGAGGAATCTGCGGCGGTCGAATCCGAAGAAGGTCCCTGGGATGAATCACGGTTGCAGGCCACCCGACAGGAAGTCGTCACCCCAGAGGGGCGGCCATTCCTAGTGAAGGCCCTCGCCGACTACGGAAGCGCGATCGCCCTCGCCCCGAAATCCGAAACCTACCGCCAACGCGCCAATCTCCACCGCCGCCTACAAAACCACAGCGCCGAAATTGCCGACTACAGCGCCATTCTCAAACGCCTGCCGAACGATCAACCGAGCCTAGCTGATCGCGCCCAGGCCTACGCCCGTCGGGGTCAACTGGCCCAGGCCAGACTCGACCTCGACGCCCTGATCAAACTCGACAATCAACGGGGCGACTACTACCTCCAACGGGCCAACCTGCGCCACCAGCTCAAGGACTATCGGGGCGCGATCGCCGATTCTGATGCCGCCCTACAACTGGATGCCCAAAACGCCGCTGCCTACGAAATCCGCAGCTACGCCCGCAAAGCCCTAGGCGACAGCAAACTGGCAGCCGCTGATTTCCAAAATCCCAGGCCCTACGCGAATAAGCGCGAACCCCACAGCCCCCTTTTTCCGCCATACTGGGAAGGATCTGTTGGCCGGAAAAGGGGAGCAACCATGCTGCTATCAAAAGGATTTGAAATCGAAGTCTACACCGGGACAGCCACCGGAGAAATTATCGGCCTGTCCGACAAAATTGTCGGCACCTTGCCCGGTTTTGTCCGCGAACCCGACAGCCGCAATGTGGAATACACCACCTCACCCAGCTACCGCTACGAGCGATCGCTCTGCGATCTGCTCACCCCTCGCTACGACCTGCGCAACTATCTCAAAACCCTGGGCGACTACACCCTCGTCCCCGGCAGTACCCTCCCCTTAAGCGGGGCGGAACGCTTCTGGCGATCGGACCCCGGCAACCCCTACCACACCTACATTGAGCAAACCTACGGCACCAATGTGGTCACGGCCAGCGTCCATATCAACCTAGGCATCGCGGATCCAGAACTCCTGATGCGGGCCTGTCGCCTAGTGCGCGTCGAAGCCCCCCTTTATCTCGCCCTCAGCGCCTCCTCACCCTTCTTCAGCGGCAAGGTCACAGGCAGCCACTCCACAAGATGGGCCTTGTTCCCCAAAACCCCCAAGCAGGTGCCGCTGTTTACCTCCCACGCCCATTTCATCCGTTGGACCGAAGAACAGCTCCAACTGGGCACCATGCAAAACGTCCGCCACCTCTGGTCCTCCGTCCGCCCCAACGGCGATCGCCGCCCCCTACAACCTGAATCGCCTGGAACTGCGGATCTGCGATCTCGTCAGCAACCCCATCGATCTGCTGGCGATCACCGCTCTGCTTGAATCCCGCCTGGCCCAATTGATCGCCGATCCCAACTTGGATCCCCTTCAGCAAAGCCAGCTCTCCCCCGAAGAACTAGCCGCCCTCGCCGACCAAAACGAAATTGCCGCTGCCCAAAACAGTCTGAATGCCCAGTTGTGCCATTGGGAAGACGGTCGGAACATTTCGGCCCGCGATTGGATCGACCTTATATATAAGGATGTCTGGCCCACGGCCAAGGCCAATGGAATTAGCTGTTTTCTGATGCCGATCGCCCGCATTCTCCGCGAAGGCAACGAGGCCCTGCGCTGGATTGAGCAGATTGAAGCGGGCAAGACCCCCCAGCAAGTGGTGGAGACGGCCATTCTCGCCATGCACCAGGAAGAGCAAAATCTCCAAGGCGAACTTTGTCAGCCTGTATAGACCCCAAGAAAATGTGGATCCACACTGTTTAATTGCCCCCTAATCTTTTTTCTCTCGTTACAAGAACATAACAATCTTTAATATTTTCCCTCAAACTTCCGTTGCATTAGCGATCCCTATCAATGGAGATGGCAAATTATCCGGACGGAGTCTATGTTTCGGCGAGGGAGGTAGATTTTTGGGGTGTTTACGTTCGTTGTTGTTTTGTTGCGTTGAGTTTTTATGCCGCAAATTGTTCTGGTTAATCCGTTGATTCCGCCAAATACTGGCAATATCGCCCGCACCTGTGCGGCTACAGGCACCGCCCTCCATCTTGTTGGCCCCCTGGGCTTTGAGCTGAGCGATCGCTACCTCAAGCGGGCGGGCCTAGACTATTGGCCCCATGTCAACCTGACAGTCCATGAATCCATTGAGACCTTCTACCTAGCTCAGCAGGAAATCGGGGGCCGTCTACTGGGTTTCACAACTAAAGGGCGATGTAGTTATTTAGAGTACCCTTACCAGGAGAATGACTGGTTGTTGTTTGGCAGTGAGACGGAGGGGTTGCCGAAGGCGATTTTGGAGCGTTGCGCGCAGACGCTGTTTCTCCCAATGGCCCAGTCCGCCGTCCGTAGCCTGAATTTGTCGGTCAGTGTGGCGGTCTCCCTTTTCGAGGCGAAACGCCAGTTGGGCCACTGGTCCTAAGGCCTGTTTGGAGCAGGGAAATTGTATATGAGTATCTATATATATAAGGTGTGAACAGAGGGCAGGCCAAGGGATAACTTTGGCCTGCCCTTTGTCTAAAAGGCCTATTAGGCAAGGCTTTCATGGCATATCAGTCACTTAGGCTACAAATTGGGATGGATTTCGATAAAAAATTCCTATCGGAAAATCCGCAGTTTCACCTATTCCGTTTTGTGGGTTACCGCCTAGGCCTATCCCCAAACCCTCCAGGGGCGAGGCACTGTTTGGCCTGCGTCTTTTCTCGGAGGCGATCGCTGAAAGCCTTGCTGAATAGGCTTTTATTTTGAGTAAAAGATTTCAAGTTCCCCAATCCCATGGGTCAAATCCTTGGCAAAATCAGAATTCAATCCGGTGGATCCACAAAACCTTTCTCCGGAACTTGCGGATTTGGAGGGTGTTGCAGTTGTGCCATAAGTTGGCATACTACCTCTATCGCTTTACGGGAAAATTCTTTAAGAGATGCTTAAGGTTTTCTAAACCTTGCAGCTTCAAAAGATTTTGCCGAAAGAGATTTGGGGTGTATGATTTCGCTCATCAAAAGTTAGGTTGTCGAGTTTCGATCGTTTAGCTTGAGCATAGTTGAGGGTTAGGAGTAGCATCCAGGCGTTAGCCCAGGGCTCTGCTAACTGAGTTTGGAGATTACTAACTTTCTTTGACTTGTGTAAACTTGTCTAAAGTTTGAAAGCAGTGTAATCTTGCGTACATTGTATGGTTTCTCTCTAGGGGAAACTTTACGCTGGTATTGTTTCTTGCCCAGCAAGAAATAATCCGCCCATGTGGTGTGGGCTTAACTGTTCAGGTTACAAGGCTCGTTGAGTGATCGACTCGAAAGGACAGTTAAACGCTGGACACTTAGGAGGTCGTTTTTTTGGAACGCACAATGTCATCCCAATCTGGTTCAAGTCCGTTATCGGGCAATTCAGAAGGTCGAAGTTCCCTTGTGGACATTCAAACAACCACCCTGTCAGGGCAGAAAGATTCCTACTCCCATCCGATGGCAGTAGTTCGTGTTGTGGTATCAGCTGGTGTCGGCTTGGCGCTTGTCTCTCCTTGCAGAGCCGCCTTGGCCAATGCGGCTGGAGTCAATCCATCTACACCTCAAGTATTGACGGTATCGGCTCAACCGAGTGCCGTATCCCTACCGGTGGCAGCCCCTCAAGCTGTAACTGTACCGGTGGTGCCAACCCTGGCTTCTGTGACTGAAACCATTCCGGCAGGTCAGACCCTCACTCAGGTGGCCGACTTTTACAAAGTCAATCCCGATGTGCTGGCGACCGAGAACCAAATGCCTAAGGTTTCGGTCTTGAAGGAAGGTCAGGTGATTCGAGTCAATGTGGGCGCGCAGATGCCAACGAAGCAGGTGGCCGTGGTTGCCCCTCAGTTGGCCGATGGGAAACTGTCCCAGGTTAATCAGGTTAAAACGGTTGTGGCTCTGTCCCCATCGGGTGATGTGACAGGTGCGGATCAACAGCAGGCGGAGTGGGTTCGTGAGAAGTCTGAGCAACCGGGTCAGGCAGCGGCGGTGGAATCAACCTATCGGGTTGGTCCTGGCGATACGCTGACTTCGATCGCACGCAACCATGGCGTGTCCTACCGTGAATTGGCGGATCTCAATGCCATCACGAATCCCAACCAGCTCTTGGCTAACCAAGTTCTGAAGCTGCCCGTGAAGACCGTTGCCAATGGTTTGGAGGCGGCGGATCGCAAGGTGGTGGCGACGGCGATTGCCCCTGAGGCCCTGCGTCAGCAGTTGGTCAATCCGGCTTCTTCTCCTTCCGTGAATTTTGCAGCGCCCCAGGGTGTTCTGCAGGATGCATCGGCGCCTAAGTCTCAAGCGAGTGCGTTTGTGACCCAGGCTGAGTTGGTGCAGCAGGCCCAGCAGGCCCAGCCCCAACTGACGGGTTCCTTGGCCACGGAGGTGCGGAATCTGCGCCAGAAGTTCCAGGAGCGGACAATTGTTCCGGCGGTGGTGGTGCCTCGGGTGCCGACTTCTGCTCCGGCGTTTGTTTCGACCTCTGCGGCTCAGTCGGAGGAGGCTAAGCGTTCTAAGCAATTGGCCATGGCCTTGCAGGATGCGGCGACCAATACACCGAAGCGCGAGGAGAATGAAATCCCTGTGCCAGCGGTGCCTTCTAAGCAGTTGGTGGCGCGCTCCAGCCTGGGTGCGGGTGAATATGCCCCCGTCGATGGCGGTGTCCGTCGCTTGGTGGCCCCTAGTCTACCGGGTTTGGGTCGTGAGGATGCCTATCTTCCGGGTTCCCAGGCGATGACGGGCTATATTTGGCCCGCCAAAGGTGAATTCACTTCGCCCTATGGACCTCGTTGGGGTCGGATGCACCGGGGTATTGATGTAGCGGCTCCCACGGGCACGCCTGTGGTGGCTTCGGCTCCGGGTGTGGTGTCGGAAGTGGGTTGGGATGGCTACGGCTATGGTAATTATGTTGAGATTACCCATCCTGATGGTGCTGTGACGCTGTACGGCCATAACGATCGCGTGTTGGTCCGTGAGGGTCAGGTTGTGGCCCAGGGTGAGCAGATTTCTGAGATGGGCAGTACGGGTCGGAGCACTGGCCCCCATGTTCACTTTGAGATCCATCTGGCGGGTCGTGGTGCGGTGAATCCCATCGCCTATCTCGATCGCCAAGGTTAAGGTTCTGATTTGAAGAGTACTAAAAAAGGGTGATGCAACCAGCATCACCTTTTTAGTTAGAGGATTGGAATTGTCTGGGAACTGTGGTAGTGTATATAACTGTTACGGCTCCATAGCTCAGCGGTAGAGCAGGGGACTCATAAGCCCAAGGTCGCAAGTTCAAATCTCGCTGGAGCCATTTAATTTAATACTTTTCCCCACCAGGTAGTTGCTTGATTCGTTTGTCAACGAGTTCCGAGAGATTTTTGGTACTGTTGGTGTAGGTGAGGCGGAGGAAGTCCTGGGCCATGAGGGTGACTAGGGTGCGATCGAGCTGTTCGGAGAGGCTTGATGGGCTGTAGATGCCGCCACAGACTAGGACGGCGGCGGGGCGGATGGCGTCTTCGATGGCTTCTTCAATGTAGGGTGCCCATTCGTCTTCGTTGATGTAGTGGGTCGGCTGGGAGTCACCTCGGTTGAGTTTTTGGATGTTGCGCAGGGATTGCCATAGATCGGCGACGAGGTGGTTGGTGATTTGTTGTTCGATTTGGCTTTGGATGAGGGGGAGGACGAATCGCACGAGGTTGTGCTCGATTTGGTGAAGCATGGTGCGACGGTTGCTGGCTTCAAGGCAGTCAAGCATGGTGATCGCGTCTTCGTAGCGGCCATCGAGGAGACTATTTCTAAGATCCATCAGTTGCTGGGTCATGGAATTGGGCGGATCTCGGGGATTTACGCCTATGGTAGCGAATTGGACTGGGGGGATGTCTCCGTAGGGTTTCGGATCTCAGGGTTTTTTTGCCAGATTTCCGGGGCAGGGTGATAGTAGACTGGCTATTGGCCAATTTACATAGGGTTTGAGTTATGAGTGCTGCAATGGATCCCGTGACTTTGATGAAGCAGATGGTGGGTTATGCGGCGGCGGATCGGGTTCAGTCTAATTCGGTGGTGGGACTGGGGACGGGTTCGACGACGGCCTTTGCGATTGAGGGGATTGGGAAGCGGTTGCAGTCGGGGGAATTGGTGAATGTGAAGGGGGTGCCGACGTCTTTTCAGGCGATCGTGTTGGCGCGGCAGTTTGGGATTCCATTGATTGGATTGGATGAGGCGGATCATATTGCGGTGGCCATAGATGGGGCCGATGAGGTGGACCCGCAGAAGAATTTGATCAAGGGGGGCGGGGCGGCCCATACCCAGGAGAAGATTGTCGATTGTTTGGCGGATCTATTTATTGTGGTGGTGGATAGTAGCAAGATTGTTCAGAAGTTGGGTTCGACGTTTTTATTGCCCGTTGAGGTGTTGCCGATGGCGGTGGTGCCGGTGATGCGGCAGATTGAGAAGCTGGGTGGGAAGCCTGTGCTACGTATGGGGGCGAAGAAGGCGGGGCCTGTGGTGACGGATAATGGCAATCTGGTGATCGATGTGAAGTATGAGGCGATCGAGGATCCGTTGGCCTTGGAGAAGACGCTGAATAATATTCCTGGGGTGCTGGAGAATGGCATTTTTGCGGGGGTGACGGATGTGGTGTTGATCGGCGAAATTGTGGATGGCAAGCCGATCGTCCGCGAAATGTAGGGGCGTGGGCACCACGCCCTTGACTCACCATCCCACAGTTAACCCATCACCATTAATCGATCGCAATTAACCCAACAATTTGCGTAGAAAAAGACCTGGGTGGCGATCGTGCCCCAGGTCTTTGGTTTAGGTAGGTTTGGTAGGGCTTATTTGTTGCTGCTGGGCGTGGGGGCGCATGTAATGCGCCCGTACTACCATGCTTCTAGATGCCGAGGAGAGCGTCTAGTTCGTCGAGGGCTTCACAGTTGGGTTTTGGGGTTTTGGGTTGGGGGTTGGGGGGTTTGGAGGTTTTTGTTCCATCATGGGGTGGATGAGGGGGGTGCTTTGGCGTCCGTAGAGGTAGTCGTCGGCGTATTTGCGGAAGACGGCTTCGATGGCGGCACGGGAGTTTTAATCCCCAGGCTTGGGCGATTTCTTCGGCTTTGCTGATGATGTCGGCACTGAGACGGAGTTTGTTGTCGGGTTTTAGTTTGCTGTCATACATAGCTGGATGTCCTCCTGGGGATATAGGCCGCGTACGTTGGCGAATTGGGGGTCGGGCATGATCGCAAAGAGGGGAAATCCGGCGAAGCGATCGGCGATCAAATGGGAGCTGCCGCCAGTGACGAGGAATTTGGTGACGCGGGGCATGAAGGGGGTGTACTGAGATTTGACGGTGCGGAAGATGTTTTTGTACCAGGGGTCGAGGTATTCGTCGAGCCATTCGCGCCAGTTGTGTCCGGTGTCGGCGTAGGTGTGGCCCATGCGGAAGCCATCCATGATTAGGCCCGGATCGGCGGTAGTGCCGAGGGCGTCGGTGAGGCGGTGGTCGAAGCTGATGGAGGTGGCCAGGTCGTAGGATCCGCCCCGGTCCATGACGTTTTCGTCGATCACTTCGCCGTCGGCGTCGATCAGGCGGCTGAGCCAGGTGCCGCCGCCGAGGTCGATGACGATGGTGTAGCCGCTGCCGGTCAGGAGTCCCTGCCGTTGAGCGCAGCGGTAGGAGCCGAGGCCTTCGCGCTCTAAGGTGATCGATTCGACGTTGATTTCGTAGGGGATGTCGTTGCGGATGAATTCGTGGGGGCCGAGGAGCTGGTCGCGGATCAGGCTGTGGTGGCGATCGGGGTCGGGGGTGGAGAGGTGGAGGTCGAGGCTGAGGCGACAGGTGCCGTCGGGGTCCTGGGGGGCGCTTTCGATGCAGGCGTAGAGGTGAAGGCGGGAGAGTTCGACTTTGTTTTCGACGACGGTTTGCTGTTGGCGGCGGTATTTGTAGGCTTGCATGCCGAAGTGGTAGCGTTTGCCGTCGGGGAGTTCGATGAGGGGGGAGGTTTCGTTGTATTTGACGGGGTTGCGGCCTGTGGGGAGCTGGTAGCGCATGGAGCGGATGGCTTTGGGGTTGCGTTGGCCGTTCCAGTATTTGAGGTCGTAGTTGCCGGCGTCGAGGGCGAGGATGCGGTGGTGGCTGGTGGTGGTAGTTTTTGAGGTGGGTGGGGTGATGGTGGCGGTCATGAAGTACGTTCCTCCTGGGTTTTTGCTTGCTTTTGGGGGTCGGGTTGTCCCCAGTTGCATTCGTTTTGGGTTTTTGGTACATCTGTACGTTAGCGAGGTTTTGGATGGTTGTCAATATATTTGTACTAAGTTTTTGGTCTGGGAAGTTTTTGGGGTGGGGGGTAGACGTGGGGGTGGGGTTTCGCTATACTGTGGTGGTGCTGGAGACGGCATCTGCTTTTCGGACGATTAGCACAGTGGTAGCGCACTTCCTTCACACGGAAGGGGTCACAAGTTCGAATCTTGTATCGTCCATCTCTTAAATACATTTCTAGAGCTGCTTTCACTGATTGAGGAGAGTGGCTTTCGTGATTTTCGGTCCGCCTGACATGATCGGCTGGGGCGCTCAGACCGACTCAGATCATCAAAAAGTGGTATGGATTTGGTACGCCATGGCAAAGCACTTTGGTCAAGGTTGAAACGATCGATGAGCGTTGGAATCCGATTTCTCAGGAAATTGTCTACGAATCGATGGTGAATCTGCGTCCTCGGCAAAATCAATCGATGCAAATTCTGAATCCCGATATTCGTAAATCTGTGCAAACGATCATTCATCAACTTCTGGGGGCGGCATGAATAATTGGAGTGAAGCTGAATTGCAATTTCGTTGTGAACGTCTGTCAGTGCGCTTAGAGCGTTTGACAGAGAACTTTTTGCGGATTGCTGATTTGTGTCGGCGGGGAAATGATGGAGATGAGGTGTTAGGTTTAGTGCAGGTTTGTCGGTCTTTTTTGGAGTTGACGGCGATCGATTTGGATTTTGATAATGCTTATGCGCTGGCGCAGATGCAACGGCAGTTTTCGCAATGGTATCGTCATTGGGAGGCGGTTTGGGGAGATGAGGCAAAGCGGTTGGAGATGGGTACGATCGTGCAAGGTTGGATGGAGTCAGTGCGGCAGATGGCTGGAGTTTTGGTTTAGGGGTACGATCGGTGCCGTTGTTAAATCCGCAGGTGGAGTTGCCGGAGTTTGGGTTCTTTCAGGTGGTGAAGGTGAAGACGTGAAGCCGATGCCGCTCCATGACCATTGGGTAACTACTGTGAGCGGTGAGGTTGAAGCTCGTCAAATTAGGTCTTGTATGGCCGAAGTGAGCTAGTTGGTAGAGAGTTTGGGCGTGATGTAAGAAATAGTGACATAGCAGAAACATCCGTGTTATGCCAGGGCTTCAAATAGAGTTGAATAACTAGGCTTTATGAAAGTCCCTTTCTACAGTACACTTGTCTGTATCAATCTGTGAAAACCTATAATATTCTAAGTGACAGTTGGAAACTAAGCTATGGCTATTAAAACGAAAGCACATTCCTTTTCAGGTTCCACAAATATTACCAATACTAGTATTAAGAAGCACTTCAAGAAATATGAGCCTTGGCAAGTTATTGCCGAAATGATTTGGAATGGTTTAGATGCCAGAGCAACAAGGATCGATGTCAATGTGGAACGAAATGAATTAGGCGGATTTCATTTGATTTCAATCTTAGATAATGGTGATGGGATAGACTTTGAGCATTTAGAAGATAATTTTGAGAAGTTTGATGACACTATTAAAAATGATGTTGGTCAACATGGTTCTAATGGTAGAGGACGGTTGTCTTTTTATAGAATTGCAAATGAAGCAGCTTGGCATACAACATTTAAAGGTAAAAGTGCATCAATCTACATCAGCTCTTCTAGTTTGAAGGATTTTCATGGTGAGTATTTCAATGATGACAAACAGCACCCCATACTAAAAAACTTGGATAAGGGGACCTGTGTTAAGCTAACGGAGTTTAGCAAGAAGAAAACATCTTTCAATGTTGAAACCTTGCCTCAAAAGCTCGAAGCTGAATTTGGCTGGTTTCTTGCATTGCAAAGGATAGGAAAATTTTTATCAATGGGAAACAGCTTAATATTCCAGGGCATGTAATTCATGAATTTTCTGCTTCTATCCTTAATAAGGAATTTAAAATTGCTATCATTCGATGGCATGAAAAGCCTCGTTCAGAAAAGTCATACAACTATCTATTAAACTCTCAAAGCCGAATCGTGCATAAAAAGTTGAGTACTTTTAATAACAAGGCAAAATTTCATGTTAGTGTGTATGCCTCTTCTTCCTGGGCTGATGATTTTGACCCAGGTGATCCTAATTTATTCGTCTCTGCTGAAAATACTACTCAGTCAAAGGTTTGGAAAAATCTTTTAGAGTATCTTGCAGAAAAGACAAGAGCTATTTATGAGGATTTTCTTAGAGAATTTGCAGAGGAGCAGATTATTGAATGGGAAAGTAATGGCGTATTTCCAAGCTATCCTGATGAGGATGCTGACACTGCTCGATGGAGAACAGAAAACATTAAGGAGTTAATTAGGAATATCTATGTAGCGGATCCAACAGTGCTAAACTCTCTAAATGCAAAGCAACAGAAAATAATTGTTAGACTTTTAGACAAGCTAATGATTTCCAATGAAAATGATGCTTTGCTGGAGATTTTAGAGAGTGTTCTTGATTTGGATGATCAGCATGTGAAATCTCTGTCCGAACAATTGCAGAGAACTACTCTAGAGCATATTGTTAGTACAATAGAAGTGCTTCAAAAACGTGAAATTGCGATTCAAAAGTTGCGAGAAGTGATGAATAATCACTACAAGGAAGTTTTGGAAACTCCAGACTTGCAGAAAGTCATAGAAGCCAATACTTGGCTTTTCGGCTCTCAATATTCGATATTGGGTGCTGAAGAAGATGATTTCATCTCAATCGCGAAGAAATTCCGAGATGAGATTCCAGATATTCACACTATCACCGAAGATGATTTAGAAGATCCTAAAGAGATTGATGGAGTTCGCAAGCAGGTTGATTTATTCTTGGCACGTAAGGTTCCTGAGTATGATCATACTGGCAACGAATATTACAAATGTGTAATCATAGAAATCAAAAGACCAGGAATTGCTCTAAATGACAAACATCTTAGGCAAATTGACGAGTATGCTAGAGTGCTTAGTCGTCAACCAGAGTATCAGAGTGATTTAATCAAATTTGAAATTATACTGGTAGGGCGTACGATTTCAAACGGCAGTTTTGACATTAAAAATCGGCTGAAGGACAATGAAGACAAGGGTGAATACGGTTTGGTTTCAACAGGAAAGCATAAACGTTATGTTAAGAGCTGGTACACTATTTTTAATCAGTTTGAACTAACAAATCGATATTTACTAGACCGTCTTAAGACAAAGCGCGAAGACCTATCTGGTAAAACTAGTAATCAGCTTATTGCTGATTTGCAGCAACCTAATCAATAAAATGCTGCAAGCCTAAATTCCTGGTAGGCGCTGTAAGATTGTTCGACTTGCCAGCATTTCAAATTGAGCTTGCATTGCTCTAGCTGCTATTCTATCCGACACTAGAATTCCTGCCTCGATATTACGTTGGTGTACGGCTTCGGTGAAATTGGCGGATGTGATTAATTGGAACAGACAGAAGTGACCTATGTAACCGATCGTCCTCACAAGAAACTCAATGCTCGATCGCTACCACCACTTTCGTAATCTGGCGTATTCTCGATCACCTGTACCACCCGATCGATCCTCGATGAAGTCTTTGTATCGTTGGCGAAGCCTCTCCTCAGGAGAATCGGTTAGACTAGACAAGTCCTTACCACACGGTCAATCGCCCGATGGACTTTACATTACTCGTCAAGACAATGCCCTCCGGGCAAATCGAAGCCTCAGTCCTGGAGATGCCCTCCTGCCGAGTCCAAGCCGACTCACGGGATAGTGCGATCGAAGCCCTGAGATTCAACCTCGCGGCAGAGATTCAAGATGCCGAGGTTGTGAACTGCCAAATGCCGATTCGCGGTGCCAAGCCCTCGTGGCTGAAGTTTGCAGGCATCTTTGAGCACAATGCGGATTTTGCTGAAATTGTGGACGAGATCCAGGCCCAGCGTGATGCCTGGGGCGAGGGGGAAATGGATGAATCGGAATACCTGCGATAGCCATGTTTATCCCGAACTCCCGTTGACCTCTGGTCGGTCGGAGACCATCGCCCACCCAAACTCCGCCCTCTGCCAAGCTCCCTTCACCCACAACGAAATCACCCAAGGCTTCCGAAAAGTGAGGGAATGTGCCAAATTTAGAGGTAGCATGAATACCGTGCTATCATGCTATGTATGATCGTTGACTTCAAAAACCAAGGAACAGAAGACGTTTTTAACGGGGAAAGTAGCAAGGTTGCCCGGAAGATTTGTCCCGTTTCGGTTTGGCGAGTTGCTGTGCGGAAGTTGGATCAGCTTGATTCAGTGACAACATTGGATGAGCTAAATGTGCCGCCAGGTAATCGACTAGAGGCGTTGGCGGGCGATCGTAAAGGGCAGCATAGTATTCGGGTGAATGACCAGTACAGAATTTGTTTTGTTTGGACAGAGCAAGGGCCACAGGATGTTGAAATTACTGATT
The DNA here is from genome assembly GCA_012031975.1 of Alkalinema sp. RU_4_3. Classification (GTDB taxonomy): domain Bacteria; phylum Cyanobacteriota; class Cyanobacteriia; order Leptolyngbyales; family Leptolyngbyaceae; genus JAAUSA01. Next base: position 40,522 of record JAAUSA010000006.1, read on the forward strand.
ATCATTGAGTTTTAGGGAGGGTTGTTATGGTACGAATTCCTACATATCGATCGCCAACGCATCCAGGGGAAATGTTGCTGGAGGAGTTTTTGCAGCCCATGGGGCTGAGTCAGCGGGAACTGGCGGAGGCAATTCAGGTACCTTATCAACGGGTCAATGAAATTATTAATGGCCGCAGGGGGATTACGCCGAGTACGGCACTGCGGCTGGCGAAGTTTTTTGGGATGTCAGCGGATTTTTGGATGAATCTTCAGTTGCGTTGGGATTTGTATTTTGCTCAAAAGGATGAGAAAACGGTGCTGGAGTCGATTCGGCAATACCGATGACCTTGAGGTTTTCAGTTATGAATCAATCTGGCGACCACAGCTCCATATCGCCGAAATGGCCAACACACCAAGACGCGGGCCAGATGTTCACGGAAGCCGCGATCGACCGGGCCTTCGACCTCACCCAAGCACCCTCCCCACCACCAAAAGCCACCGATCGTCCTCACAGGCAATCCAATGCTCGATCGCTACCACCACTTTCGTAATCTGACCACCGGGAGATATCAGTCCCAGGCGATCGATCGCCTGAGCCCCGGAAGATTGACAGATGACAATCGATTTGGCGGGCTTAGTGCAGCTAGAGCATCATCGGTTTATACTGTGGAAGCGCGATCGTCGATGGAGCCTGTTCTGTGGTTCAAGCATGTATTCCCCCATTGGAATCCAACCCGCCTAAGCCAATGTCCTTGGTGGAATTCTTGGCTTGGGAGGGCGGCGGCGATCGACTGTATGAGCTAATTGAAGGAATGCCCCATGCCGATTTATGATCCGACAGCTGACCATGAAGATGTGGCAGATCTGATCTGTGATTGCTGAAGGCGCACTGTTTGGCCCAGAATCTGCCCTATGTGGTTAAGCGATCGAAGTTGGTGGCTGTGTCTCAGGAAAGCAAGGTCACAGCGAGACGGGCCGATATTGTGGTGTTTGAACAGGCGACTTGGGAGGGAATGAAGGGATTATCGAGTTCGGCGATGGCCTATACTGCTCCACCGTTAGTGATTGAGGTGGTTTCGACGAATTGGCGGGATGATTATCTGACAAAATTGGCGGAGTATGAATCGATTGGGGTACGGGAATATTGGATCGTAGACTATGCGGGGCTGGGCGGTGTGCGCTATCTCGGTCGGCCAAAACGGTCTATGCTATCGATTTATACGATGGATGGCGAGGAATATGGGGAGCCGCTGCGGTTTCGGGGAGATGAGCCCATTGTTTCGCAGGTGATGACGGGGCTATCGGTAACGGCGGACCAGCTTTTGGGTGGGATTGCCTGATAGGGGGAATGGGGTTTCATCGGAGATCGATGCTCTCCCAGAGTTCATCGTAGTTGCGATCGTCCCCGTAGGATCGCCTGATGCAGCTTTTGCTCAAGAATCGGCTTGGGCAGTAGCTCCGTCAAATATTCTGCCACCCGAATTTGTCCCTCCTCTAGTTGCAACAGTTCAATTTGTTCCTGATTTTTGTCGCTGCACAGAATTAATCCGATCGGTGCTTCTTCCCATTCCTTCCGTTCGTACCGATCGAGCCAGCGCAGATACAGCTCCATCTGGCCTTTGTTTTCGGCACTAAACTTGCCCAATTTGAGGTCGATCGCCACCAATCGCCGCAAGCTTCGATGGAAAAATAGCAAATCCAGATGAAAATCTTCACCGCCAATGCTCATGCGCTTTTGCCGCGCTACAAACGTAAAATCTGAACCTAACTCCAGTAGAAATCGTTCTATCTCCCGTAGAATCGACAGTTCCAAATCTTGTTCACTGTAGGTATCCGCTAAATTCAAGAAATCCAGCAGATATGGATCCCGAAACACCAGGTCAGGCGTCATCGTGCCCTCATTTCGCAACGCTTCCAACTCCTGCTGGATCAACACCTCCGGTTTCCGCGAAATGGCAGTACGCTCATAGAGCATTCCCTGCACCTTGGCCCGCAATGTCCGCACCGTCCAATGTTCCAACCGACACATTTCAGCGTAGAACTCCCGCTGGAGGGTATCTTTTAAATAAATGATTTCCAGAAAATGTGACCAAGCCAATTGTGCAGACAATGTTTGCACAATGTCTCGATCGGGAAAAACTTCGGCGAACCGCATCATATTGAAGATATTCCGCCGCCCAAATCCTCTGCCATAATCACGACTCAATATCCGGCTGACTGCTTCAACGACCTGCTCCCCGTAGCCTGCTCGCTCCTCCTGGAGAATATCTCGCCGGATGCGATCGCCAATATGCCAGTGCAGCATCACCAACTCGGCATTGACCGTTTGCGCCACCCGGCTCCTTGCCGTGTCAATCAACTCGCGCAATTCTAACACCAACTGGGCCGGAGTAGATTCTAATGGCAAATTATTCTGATCAGAGTTTCCCATGCTGGCCTGAATCGCTATGTACCTACATCTTAGTCGAGATGGGTCGCCAGTTGTATAATCAACGTGGGTGCCAGCAACCTTGCCGTCCGATCTGTAACACTAGCGCTCCGAGTCTCCCATGAGTGAATACCAGTCTTACGAATTCCAGGCGATCGATCAGGCTGCGATCGATCGCCTACAAAATCCGGGTCTGCTAATAATAGGATAATAGCTGAGGAAAGTGTTCAGTCGGGCACTTATCTATCCGTAGATTACTGTGACGTTCAAACCCTTTGGTGTTGAGCTGGACTCCGTGCGCATCCGTTCAGCGATGGGTTTTGCATCTTGGCGACGATCGAAAATCACCAGCCAACCTGTCGATAAATTTAACCGTTCTAAATATCCTTCGATTTGTTCTAGGCCTGCTTCTAAAGGATTGGGACGGCGATCGCGATGCACCTTGAGTTCGATCCCCAGTGTGACTTCACCATATTGTAGACAGAGATCCATGCGATCGCTCCCAATGGCATATTCCCGCTCCAATGTCCCCCCACCATTGATCACCCGATGTAAAAACGCCATCATCACCAAATGCGGCGCAATTTCATGGTAGGACGCACTGCGTAATAACGGCTCACCATGCTGTTTCCAAAAGGCTAGAAATGCCTTTAACAATGCGTCGGCATCGAGACTGCCATCGGCATTTAACCAAGTCGGTGCAATCATTGGCAAACTATCCTGGGGGCCTTGGGCGAGGACACGGGGTAAAACTTCGCGATAGATCGGATTAGCAATTACCAATCCACCGGCGGGATCCCGGCGCACTAGGCCGAGATCTAGTAGAAATTGGCGATCGTCATTAGAGGTTTCTTCCAAGGCCTGTCCGGCTAGCATGGGCTCAATAATTGCCCGCACTCGGTTCTCCCGCAACCGCTCGGCTAGACTATCAAGATGGGTATCCTGCCTACGAATCAGGATTTCTTTTGCGGTTTGAATATGGTTTGGCGTAATGCTCACGGTGGTATCAGTGACTAATTCTTCCACCACTTCCTTAGCTAAAGCATTGACCAACCAAGGTTGACCTTGGGTTAGATTAAAAACTAGCTCGATTGCTGCATCTGTGAAAATCTGCCCAGTTGCTGTGGTGTGCTGCCCATAGAGGCTAGTCACTTCTTCGAGATTAAAATTTCGTAGGGTGAACGATCGCACTTTGATATTAAAGGGACTGGCTGTGCCTAGGCGGTCACTGCCGCCAGCGGCGACTTTATAATCTCGCACATCCCGCAGGCCAATTAGGGCCAAGGACTGGGGAAACCCCTGGGGGCGGCGGGGATAGCCATCGCGTAACTGTCGCAACACGGCAATTAATGTGTCATCCCGCAGGGCATCAATTTCATCGATAAATATCACCAGCGGACGGACGGACTGTTCAGCCCAGAGACTTAGGGCTTGGCCAATATGCTCACAGTCGGCCCAACTGGGCGGGCGGAGTTCTGGAGGTAGCCAATGGCGGGCCGCATCCTGCCATGCAGCCAGTATCGCTCTTTCAGCCCGTTCCGGTGCCTGGGAATAGGCAGCCCCAACCTCGGCGGATACCATTAAGGCGGTGTAGGTGCCGGAGGCGGTTAGTTCCTGGGCTAGGGTCAACATGGCGGTGGTTTTGCCAGTTTGCCGGGGAGCATGGATGATGAAGTAACCCTGCTGGGTGATCAATTTTGCAATTTCAGGTAGACGCTGCTGAGAGGGCAACAGGTAATGAATGTCAGGCTTACAGGGGCCTGCAGTGTTGAACCAGCGCATGGGATTGGGCTCCGAACTGGGTAGCCTGTTCATTATAGGCCATGGCTTCAGGGGGGATGGGTTTATGCCCGCGTTGATACAAAACCTGCCTTCGCAGGTTACGAACATAATGATTGATGCCTGTCCGCGTAGGCGGACATTGTTCGTGTAGCAGCGATTTCAATCGCCCGTGCCCCATACCCCGATCGCCCCCGATCGCTCCATCTGACATAAACCCTCACAACCGCTTAAAATCTCGACAGGCGATCGCCTCCTCCGTACAGGCCCGGTAGGGATGGACCGTACATTTCAAACTGTAATCCTGGGTAAAAAACTGACAGTCCGAACAGGGAATCCGGTGCATCTTCTGCGTCGTCTCTCGAACCGACTCGATCGCACTCCACAACCCCAAGCTCAAAAGCCCAGTCAAACCCCAAGCCAATCCAGCAAACACCCATGTCATAAACCCTAGCTCCGTTCGTCTACCTTGAAATGTGAGACTATCGGTGGTTTTTAAACAACTAAACTTAAAGCAAATTCTATAGATCTAGTTTAACAAAAAAACGCAGGCCCACCACATAGATGGATCTGCGTTTTTTCTGACGCCGAACTGCTACTTAGTAGCGGTAGCCGCCGCCTTGACCGGGCTTGTGCACGATGAAGCTCATCACCTGGCACTGCTTGATGTTGTCAAAGGCCACAACGCGAATGAAGGAGGTGGGGAACTGGGACTTGCACTGCTGCACCTCAGCCAACACTTCCTGGGGAGAATTGCACTTGAACAAGGGCAACTTCCACATGGTCCAGTAGGACTGCTTAGGATCGGGGTTCTCATTGAACTCGATGCAAGGGAAATAGCCTTGTTCCATCGTGTACTCAATTTGACGAGCGATCTGCGCATCGGTCAAAGGAGGCAGGTAGGAAAAAGTTTCGTAACGTTGCTCGATTGGCAGGGTCTTCATGGCTTCCTCTTAAAGTCCAAGTAATGCGAAAAATAAGGGTTTGACTGGCTCAAATTCCATTAAGCCGAATCACCACCGTCAGGCAAACTATCCTCCGTTGGAATCTTCTCCGTACTCACCTGAGTCATGCGCTCAAGCTGCTGCGATCGCAACAGACGATTGGCCTGCTGCATCTCACTGGTCAACATCTCCGGCAGAAAATCCGCCAGTTCGATCGCCAAGGTCTCCCGCACCGTCAAAATCCTAAAGGCCAGATCCGCCCGCTCCGCAAACAGTCGGCGCATAAACGCTTCACCGTCTTTGATGCTTTCGCTAGAAGCAAACTGATGTAACCAATAGGCTCGTTTCGGCTCGGTCTCGTCTAGCTGCTCATAGACCACACGCACGGCCTGATAGGTCAAATAACTAATCAGTGTACGCGTCGTATCCTTAGCAATCTTCTTAAGATCCATACAGAGTAAGGGGAAAGCGACATCCGATTAACCCCAGTTTAAGGGATATTCCCAGCATCGCCCGCCCCATTCCTAGGAAGGGCAGAATTGTCCAATTAGATGGTGTCTTGAGCTTCAAACTCAAACTTGATTTCCTTCCACAGTTCGCAGGCAACTGACAGTTCAGGAGACCACTTGCAAGCTTCACGGATGATGTCGCCGCCTTCACGCATAAGGTCGCGACCTTCGTTACGGGCTTGGACGCAAGCTTCCAGAGCATCACGGTTGGCCTTCGCACCAGGAGCATTACCCCAAGGGTGTCCAGAAGTACCACCACCAAACTGCAGCACGGAGTCGTCGCCGAAGATGTCAACCAGTGCGGGCATGTGCCACACGTGGATACCACCGGAAGCAACGGCCATCACGCCGGGCATGGAGGCCCAATCCTGGGTGAAGTACACACCACGGGAGCGATCCTGCTCAATGTAGTTCTCACGCAGCAGATCGATGAACCCCAAGGTGACGGCTTTGTCGCCTTCGAGTTTACCCACAACGGTACCCGTGTGGATGTGGTCACCACCGGACATCCGCAGGCACTTTGACAGCACGCGGAAGTGGATACCATGGTTCTTCTGACGGTCAATCACGGCGTGCATTGCGCGGTGAATGTGCAGAAGGACGCCGTTGTCGCGGCACCAGTGGGACAGGGAGGTGTTAGCGGTGAAACCTGCGGTCAGGAAGTCATGCATGATGATCGGCATTTCGAGTTCTTTGGCGTACTCGGCGCGCTTCAGCATTTCTTCGCAAGTTGCAGCGGTCACGTTCAGGTAGTGACCTTTGATTTCGCCGGTTTCAGCCTGGGCCTTGTGGATCGCATCCGCCACGAACAAGAAGCGATCTCTCCAGCGCTGGAAGGGCTGGGAGTTGATGTTCTCGTCATCTTTGGTGAAGTCCAAACCGCCGCGAAGTGCTTCGTACACTGCACGACCGTAGTTCTTGGCCGATAGACCCAACTTGGGCTTAATCGTACAACCCAACATTGGACGGCCATACTTGTTGAGGCGATCGCGCTCAACTTGGATACCGTGGGGAGGACCTTGGAAGGTCTTGAGGTAGGCGACGGAGATCCGCAGATCTTCCAGGCGCAGGGATTTCAAAGCTTTGAAACCAAACACGTTACCGACCAAAGAGGTCAGCAGGTTGGTGACGGAACCTTCCTCGAACAGGTCGAGGGGGTAAGCGATGTAGCAGATATATTGGTTCTCTTCGCCAGGAACGGGTTCGATGTCATAGCAACGGCCCTTGTAGCGATCGAGGTCGGTCAGCAAGTCGGTCCAGACTGTGGTCCAAGTACCCGTCGAGGACTCGGCGGCAACTGCTGCTGCTGCTTCTTCCGGTGGGACGCCAGGCTGAGGCACCATCCGGAACGCGGCTAGGATGTCAGTATCCTTTGGCGTGTAGTCAGGTGTGTAATAGGTCAGTTTATAGTCCTGAACCCCGGCGTTGTAGCCACCTTTCGTTTGAGTACGCGATTGTGCGTAAGACATATTCTCCCTTCCTGTGGATAAATTCGAAGCCACCTAGATTGATGCTGCTGGGAAACCCCTGGCACAACCTCTGCCCTCCGGCGTCTGGACCTAGCTTGAACGAAACCCCGTTATGGCGGTTACTTCCGAGCATCGGTTAATGTTCGTATGTGATCATATCAGGATTGGTCGTGCAATCTAATTTAGAGTTTCTGTGCAGATGGATAAATCTTTGTTATGAATCGAGGTGGAGAAGGCTGGACCGGGTTGAAGGGCTAGATTTGCTCTCCTGACAAAGTTTTGTGAATCATTAAGACATTCTGTAAGGGTTTCTTACAGATTCTACTTATAGGCTCCGGTTATGGGTGCGTCCTAGATCATGGATGGGCTATTTCCTTGACAAAGAAACGCTGAAGTGGATCGTTTTTTAGCTTGGGTCCCTTGAAGTCAAGGGGGTTAACATTCCGTTACATCGATCTTGGATGTCCCTAGTCCCAGTCGCCTGATTTCACCCCGGTGTTCATCCAGTCAATACATCGCTGGAGTTCGGATTGCATGGTGGTTTTGTCAGTATTAAATCGTCTGCCGTGGCCGGGGAGAATCCACTCGAATTCGTATTGCTTTAGTTTCTCCATGGATTTGATCTGTTCGGGCCAGGAGTACCAGCAGGCTTCGCGGAAGCCGACCAGGTGGTTTTGCTGGCGGGATAGGGCTAGGTGATCGCCCGTGAAGAGGATTTGGTTGCGGTAGAGCAGGACGGTGTGGCCTTGGGTATGGCCGGGTACGGTGATGATTTTCAGGTCTGGGGCCAGATCAAAGGGGCCAGCGCCTTCGAGCTGCTGTTCGACGCTGCGGGTGCCTTCGTTGACTTCTTGCTTGTGGAGGATGCGATCGCACCCAAAATGGTCATGGAACTTCTGATGGTCAGCCACATCATCGCGGTGGGTCAAGTATAGGTAACGAACCCCGCCTAGGGCCTCGATCTGTTTGACTAGCGGCGGCGTGAACCGGGGGGAATCCACGAGGATGTTGCCTTCCGATCGCACAATCAAATAGCTGGCTGCCCCAAAGGAGTTTTCTGCATGGTAGCCGCAGTGGTAGATGTTATCCAAGACGGGAATGGGGATCGAGGCCTGGGCCGATTTGATGTCCGTGGGTTTTTCGACAGTGCCAATCGAGGCCGTGGGGCAAGATAATAGGGCCTGCATGGCGAGGAGGCGATCTGCGTCAGTTTCGGGCTGGTGATGGACGGCGGATTGGCTGCCCTGGCGACTGAAGGTGTCGGGGGCCATCCAGCGGCAGGTGTCGCAGTCGATGCAGCTGGTATCAACGTAGAAGTTGCCTGGGGTGTTTTGGGGGCGGCGGTGGGTCAGGTGGGCCATGGAGGTTTCTTGTTGGAGTTTGGATATTTTAGTGCCGGGGCAATCAGCTGCAAAATGCTCAATTTTCAATTTCCATAGGCTAAAACGACTGGGGCGGTGATCGAAGCGATTACCTGGCTAAACTTACCTGAATCCGCTTTTATCGCTGGATAATCAGGATGATGCGATGTAGATGCATTATGCAACTTGAACAACTTCTAGGTTTAGTTGCTCGCCCTTGAGAGGTGCTTTAGAAAAGACCCGAATTTATGGTAGCAGGCATTGCTTCGTGGTGTAGCTGGTGACTGCAATATCCTCCTATGGAAATAGCTGTACCCTCGATCGATCCCTCTCCTCAGGTAGATCCCCCAGACAAATTCATCCCATACTATAGAAATATCACCGTTCCAACTATGTTGCGATCGCCCTAGCTCTACGCAAACATCCCATCCTTTCCCTTATCCCCCAACCGATCGCCCCACAATTCACCCAGGGCGATCGCCTGTCCATCCCCCATCTGCCCATAGCAAAACACCCAACTCACCTCATCCGCAATCAACACCTTCAATTCCGCCGCCACATAGGGACTCCCATAGACCACCACCGCCCGCAATCGCCCCGAATCCCCCAACCATTTCAGCCAGAGCTTCGCGCAATCCACCGCCGCCTCAATCCCCCGCAGTGGATTGCCCCGCAGGAAAATTTGAATCACCGTATCTTGGGGCAGCCAATCCCTCGGCAATTCACCCGAACCCATCGCACAGTCAATTATTTTAGTTTCGCCGCCCTTGCCCTGGGGAATGGCGATCGCCGGAGCCGTCCGATGGATAAACGGCGACGCCAACAGATTATCCGTAAAGATAATATTGCGCCAACCCGGCTGTAGATCGAAAAATGGCGATCGCCTGACTTCTAAGGACCCGTACATAATCTCCTCCACAGCCTGCGCTGCCTCATCTTGGGCCTGGGTCTTTTGGAGCCATTCAGCATTGACTGGACTCGTCTGCAAGACAAGTGATTCTTTTAACTTAAAGATTCTTGCCACCGATGCTTCAATTTGCGATCGCCCAATCCTCCCAGTATTTACTGCTTCAATCACCGCCTCGATCGCCCCCTCCGCTTCCAGCGGCATCATAATCACATCATTGCCTGCTTCAATTGCCCGAACCACGGCCTCCCCATTGCCATAGCCATCGGCGATCGCCCCCATCACCATGGCATCCGTCACCACCACACCTTCAAACCCCAATTCCCCCCGTAACAGTTCTCCCATCACCGCCTTCGAGAATGTCGTCGGTCCTTCATCTAAGGCAGGTACGATCAAATGGCCGCCCATTACCGTATCAACACCGTTGTCGATCGCATGGCGAAAGGGTTTGAGTTCAACGGCTTTGAGGCGATCGCGATCGTGGGCGATCACCGGTAAATTCCAATGGGAGTCCGTGGCGGTGTCCCCATGGCCCGGAAAATGTTTCGCCGTCGTCAAGGCCCCCGCCTGCTTGGCACCCTTAATGTAGGCCGCTGTCAACACACTGACGGTCTCCGAGGTTTCGCCAAAGGCCCGCACGTTGATCACAGGATTGGCTGGATTATTGTTCACATCCACCGTGGGGGTGAGGAGCCAGTTGATGCCGATCGCCAAAGCTTCCTTCGCTGTCGCCTGCCCCATCGCTTCTGCCATGGCCACGGCCCCCGCCAAGTCTGTCTTCGCCATTCCCCCCAAGGCCATCGGTGGTGGAAACCAGGTTGCCCCGCCAAAGCGCTGACCCACCCCTTCTTCAATGTCAGCACAAATTAATAGTGGCAACGCCGCCCAAGCCTGCATCTGCTGATTTTTTAAGGCTACTTCCGCCGCACTGCCCCCCAGTAAAATCACCCCACCGACGCCGTAGGTCTGAATCAGCTTCTGCAACCGGGCTAGATCGGCCTCCCATTGGGGGTATTGGAGCTGGCGATCGAACAAGAACCCCGTGGTTCGCACCACCATAAGCTGGGCGACAAGTTTTTCAAGGGGTAGATCCGTTGGATTGGGGAATCGGGTCATAGGTTAATTCTAGGGAACGCAGATGCCCATTGTATCCCTCGGGTGCTCTGACTCTCTTCAAGAAAGATGATTTGCCTGTTTCAATTGGATGATCTCTCGATCGACAACCCCGAAGCCTCAACAATCAGGTCGTCAATAACCGCATTAAAGTCATGAAGCGACGGTGCTATGGCATCTTTAAGGTCAAACACATTTTTCAGCGCCTAACCCTTGACCTTCATGGCTATGAGCGATTTGGGCCAACTTTGAACAAGGCCTAATATAGCTAAACCCATATCTAGTGCCTCTCACGGGAGATCCGGTAGAGCCGCTTTCAGCCGATCCAGTAATTTCAGCCAATAGTTGATCTCCCGATCGTGACAGCGGAATTTATCATGATTGGGAAAAAAGTACTTGAAAGAAAAGCTGATCCCTTTAGGATTAACCTTGCCTGAGCGAATCTCACGCTGACTGGAACCTGTCGGTTGAGAGAGTTTAATCTTCTTCTTCGGCACGGGCTGTGTAATACTCCTGCATCCAGTCTTTGAGGATGATATTGGTTGACGGCTGATCAGGCATCAGTCCTTCTCTAGCCCTTTGCCAAGGTGCTTCCATATGAGTCATTTGCTCTAATGTATAAGCATCACAGCCAAAATACTCGTCGGCAACTTCTCTTAGGTAAGGGAGGACAGATTGAGGTAAAGCCAAAGTGACTTCTTCCTGGATTGGCTTCCAAGAAAAGTGCTTGTAGTGGTGGTAGAGTTCAGGGATGACCGGACCGTGAATCCATGCTTCAAAGTCTTCATCGAAAAGTGGCTTTTCATGAAGGGCTAGATGCCACGCCTGAGCGTAATAGACAAGTTTTTGTAGCTTTAAATTGCTAATGAAGGAGCCTGTTTCATTAGCTAGCCAGATGAAGTAGTTGCGATCGCGAAGGAATTAAGGGCCAATGATTCGGACATATTGCTCAACCTCCTCAAAGCTATAACTACTCTATTAATCTAATAGATCAGGTGTATCTTCGACAATGGTGTTTCCCACATTTTATCGGTGCTTTATATACTCAGTGGATCCGTCGCATCTACTTTGCTATATGTAGCGTTAGCAGGGCTTCGAGGGGCTAGATATAGTTTAAGGAGAAGACTTTTTAGGTGGCTTGTCCGGTGCCCAAGGCCCGACGATAGTCTTCGACTGACCCGAGGTCAACGCAACCCCATTTTTCTCTTTCTCGGCGAGTTCTAGGTTCAGGGCGAGGAGGGCTGCTAGGAGGCCATTGGTTTGGCTGAAGCTGTGGGCTCTGAGGGCAATATTGTCCAAGGTCTTTGTGCTCGAAAATACTTCAAGGCATGATTACTGGAATAATAGCATTACGATTGCGACGATAAATTAGAAAATCGCTGTCTAGGGTGAAAATCTTGGCTGATTGATTTAACTCTGACATCCTAATGAGACAGGCATCCGCTAAAGACATGGGCACCGATCGATAGCGCTGCATCAAGGCTCGAAGGGCTGAAGTCTCGCGATTGAGGCTAAATTCGATTTGGATAATGCCGTCTTCTAGTAGCTGCATTAGGGCGTCAGCACCTAGCGATCGCGACATAATAGAAAATAGGCCTCAGCGATGACTGCTTCACAGGAAAGTAGGGGCAAGTCAATGTCAGTAAGAATTTTGACTGCCCAAGCATGGTGTGTGTCATTGGGGTTGAGATAGGCAATGAGTGGGCCTGTATCAATCAGAACTGGCTGCTTCATTGGCCAAATCCTTCCATGTAGGCTGGATTCGTGGAGAGATCTGCTGGGGCATTTTGCATGCAGCCTGCAACTTGTTTGAGCTTTGCTCGCATGGCTTCTAGGTTGGGTGTGGGGCGATCGTCTATGATCGTTATCTGCTGTTTCTGGCTGAGGGATTCGACGAAGTCTAAGACAATGGTTTGCTGTTCGTCGGGCAGGTTGGCCAGTGCGGCGATGACTTTTTCGGCAACTGTCATGGGTGGGCCTCTTTATCGCTTGTATGGGGCCATTATAGCTTAGGTGGCTTGTCCGGTGCCCAAGGCCCAACGATCGCAACCCCATTTTTCTCTTTCTCGGCGAGTTCTAGGCTGAGAGCGCGGCTGATCATTTACCAGCGGCTGGCAGTTTCTGCTGATGGGCTTAAATAAGCTCGGTGGGAAGTTCAATATGCAGCTTTTCAGAAAGCTCTAAAACGTTATTAAAAAAGATCGTGTAAGCCTTGGGTGCATGCAATGCGCCCCTACGGGATTTTTTTGATATCCCACAAATCCACGCCAATCAAATTCAACAACCGATCGCCAAATCCACGCTCCACCATCTCACTAGCACTCCCCCACAGATCAAACTTTCGTGAGGGGGGTCTGGGGGGACGGCGGTAACGTCCTCCCAGAAGCGGGGGTGCGGGGGTAAGGCCCCCGTTGGCCTTGGCCGACCGTAGGTCATCGTCTTTCCCTCAAACAGATGTGATCCAAACTCTCAAAACCTGTAAACAAACAGACCGTGCTTCTAACAGACAACACTATTATCAACAACTGAGTTCACCCAAAGAATGATGAATTGCTAACAGAGTTATCAACAGATTTTGGAGAGGTAGAAATTTTGTAGACTTTCAGCAGAGGAAGGCATAGAAGAAACATGATTGAGAACCGATGTCCCTCGTTATACCGCAAAAACACTTAACTGAGCACGATTACGTTCTTCAGAGACGATCGCGCCCATAAGCGTCATGCTCCTCAACATAGATCGGCCCAATATTCTCACCTCGCCGCCGCCTTCACCTCCTCCAAATAGTCCAAACTCACCCGCTGACTATTCAACCCCCGCGTCGCCATCTGCGGTCCATGGTAATCACTCCCCCCCGTCACCAACAAATCATAGCGATCGCACCAATCCAACAACTTCCGCCGATCCGACGGCGAATGATTCGGGTGGAACACCTCCAACCCGCACAATCCCGCCTCCACCATCGCAGGCAAGGCCTCCTCAATATCCCCGCCCCGCCACAAAAACGCATGTGCCCATACCGGAACGCCGCCACATTCTCTTAACAAACGAATCCCCTCCAGCACATCAAACGGCTCGTAGGGCTCAAAACCCGGCTGCCCCTCCGCCAAAAAGCGATCGAAGGCCTCCTTCTTCGAGGCCACATAGCCCGCCGCCATCATCGCCGCCGCCACATGGGGCCGCCCCGGCATCCGATCGGGACCCACATCCGGCAACACCACCGGATAGCCCAAGGCCGCCAATTTCTCCACCATCTTCCCCGCCCGCCGCTTGCGGCCATCCATCCGCTCCTGCAACGGACCATTCAACAGCTCACGCTTGGGATAAAAGCCCAGCATATGGAGCGATCGCCCCCCCGAAATCGTACTCAGCTCCACCCCCGGCACAATCTCCATATCGTCCCCCGCCGCCGCCCTTGCCTCATCCCATCCCCCTAGCGTGTCATGGTCCGTAATCGCCAACGCCGTAATCCCCGCCGAGCGTGCCGCATTCACCAGCTCCGTCGGCGTCAAAGTCCCATCAGAAAACGTCGTATGACAATGCAGATCTAACATGCGTACCAAACTCCCAAAAAGCTACCCCTCTAACCTAACCTAAACCTAAGCAAACGCCCCTGCATAACTCACCCGGTTTGTGCCCTATAGATGCCTGTACCCCCGCAAGAAGGACAGGAGCATCCGGCAATGTTTACCAAACTCCTCATCAAAACCGCCCTCTTCATCGCCACGGAAGCCCTCCTGAATTGCTCGAACCTGGACACTCTGGCTGACTACTCCGAATTTCTCCAAGACAGCCTCCACTCAGACATCCTTCGCAACACCCCCGCGATCGTCGCTTAGAGACACCAGAAAGCCCTGATTCCCTACAGAATCAGGGCTGACATTTAATCCAGACTTCAGACTTCGCCTTCTACAGCTTGCCGTACACCTTGCCCATCGCCTCCTGGACCTGGCGATAGCTCGAATCCTTCATCATCTGCTCCTGAATCTCCCCATACTTGTTCATCAACTTGGAATCATAGTTGCCATTGGCCGCCGCCATCTGCTGCTGCAATTCCCGCTGCTGGGCCTGCAAGCGCCGCACATTATCCGAGTAGGGCATCCGCGCCTCCAACTGCTGGGTATAGGCGTCATACTCCGCCGGGGTCTTCGCCGTCCGCATCTTCGCCTGGAACCCCTTCATCTCCGCCAATAGCTGATCCGGCACGCCGTCGCGATCGAGATCCACCGTCAGATCGATCACATTGGACTTCTTCCCCACCCCGCAAAGCTTATCGAGACTCTGCATCGATCGATTGCCGATCTGGATATAGCACAGCGGTGTCGGCTCCCCGGCAAAACTGGGGATGCGAGGGGCCACCACATTCGGCCCTCGCTGGGCCTTCGGGATCGCTGGACGAATAAATTGAGCCGCATGGGCAGGCACCTGGGCGCCCAGGGCCAAGACAGAAAGACTTAACGGGATTAAGAAAGAAGCTGTACGCATAGGAGAACCGCTCGCGGCATGAACAATCTGGACAAGTATCCTGTACCTATCTACATAGCCACGGTATGCAATTACGGAGGGTTTTGAAAGATTGTCCCGGAAAAAATCATCAGAAGTCCACAGATATTCGGTAGATTAAAGGCATCGTAAAGACTTGAAGCTAGGAAAACACCCATGGCAGGCCAACTTGTACTCGTTGATGATGAACCCGGTTTGCGGGAAGCCGTTCAGGCCTACTTAGAAGACAGTGGCTTCACCGTCCATACGGCCACCAATGGTAAGGACGGCTGGGAAGTGGTCCAGCGTGTCATGCCCGACGTGGTGATCAGCGACGTGATGATGCCCCAGGTCGATGGCTACGCCTTCCTCAATACCCTTAGGAGTGACGATCGCTTCCAGGCCCTGCCTGTGATCTTCCTGACCGCCCGAGGCATGACCACCGATCGCATCCAGGGCTACGAAGCAGGCTGTGACGCCTACCTGCCCAAACCCTTCGATCCCGACGAACTCGTGGCCATCGTCAAAAGCCTAATCAACCGCCAGTCCAAGCTCCAGGCCGCCGCCATGGACGACGAAACCATCAGCATCCAGGAGCTGGCCCGCCAAATGGCCGAAATTCGGGCGCTGATCCAGCAAAAAGGCATCATCGGCAACAGCCAGCCCACCGTCAAACATGACTTCACCCCCCGAGAACAGAGCGTCCTCGAACTGGTCGTCGATGGCCTGATGAACAAGGAGATCGCCCGCCGCCTCGAAACCAGCGTCCGCAACGTCGAAAAATACGTCAGCCGCCTCTTCGGCAAAACTGGCACCAACAGCCGCACCGAACTCGTTCGCTACGCCCTAGAAAACCACCTGATCCCCCCCCGCGATCGCAGCTAACCCACCTCACCCAGGGCGCCCCCACCGCGCCCTGACCTATGGCAACCATCAGGGAGACTCATTGCCTTTTTCCCCATTTTTGCAAACCCTGGACTAAAGTAGACAGAACGACATCTTAAAAATAAACTTTTGTAAACTTCAGTCCACCATCCGCAAAACTGAGGAAACTAAGTGGTTCTATCCGCCCCAGCCTTGTACAATCCTGCTTCTACCCAGGATACAGCTGCTCTGCGTCGGGTCTTTGCATCGATCGACGCCCAAAGCTGCCCCTGTACCTACAACTTCCACATGCACACGAACCATTCTGATGGTCAGTTGCGCCCAGATATCCTCATGGCCCAGGTCCTAGAAATCGGTCTCCAGGGCTTCGCCATCACCGACCACCACCAGACCTCCGGCTTCTACGCGGCCCTCGACTATCTGATCTACTGGAGCAAGCAGCCCCAAAATGCCAATCGCCCCGTTCCCCAGCTCTGGACGGGCATGGAAATTACCGCTCAGCTTTTAGACGTAGAAGTTCATATCCTGGGCTATGGCTTCGATCCCCAGCACCCAGCCATCGCGCCCTACATCATAGGCACCGCGCCCCAGGGTGCCATGGCCCAGGCCGATCGCGTCATTGCCGCCTTCCAGCAGGCCGGAGGCCTAACAGTCCTCGCCCACCCGGCCCGCTATCGCAAAGACAGA
>JAAUSA010000336.1 GCA_012031975.1 Alkalinema sp. RU_4_3
TCTTAGCATTTCATCCATGTATCCAAATCCGACCCCAACCCCGCCCACCCCGACTCTAGTGCGATCGCGCCCAAGATGTGGCCCTGCGCATCAAGAATCTCAACTTCTACTATGGCCGCAGAAAGGCTGTGGAAGATGTATCCATGGATATTATGCCCAACGAAGTCACGGCCATTATTGGACCTTCAGGCTGCGGTAAATCAACCTTTCTCAAGGCACTCAATCGCATTTCTGAGCTGGATGACAACACAAGAGTTGAGGGATCCGTAGACTTCTTTGGTCAAAACATCTACGATCCCCAGGTCAATCTCAATCGTCTGCGCCGCCAGATTGGCATGGTGTTTCAAAACCAATCCCTTCCCGATGAGTATCTATGACAATGTGGCCTATGGGATTCGGTTGTTTTATAAAATCTCAAAGTCTCGGTTGAATGCGATCGTGGAAGAGTCCCTCCGGGGTGCCGCCCTTTGGGATGAGGTCAAGGATAATCTCAATAAGTCGGCCCTAGGACTTTCCGGCGGTCAGCAGCAGCGTCTCTGCATTGCCCGTGCCCTGGCTGTAAAACCGAAGATTTTGCTGATGGATGAACCTTGTTCGGCGCTTGATCCGATCGCCACCATGAAAATCGAGGAACTGATCTTTTCCCTGCGGGAAAGTTTGACGATCGTGATTGTCACCCACAATATGCAACAGGCCTCTCGGGTTTCGGACAATGCGGCATTCTTTAGTACCGACGAGGGGCGCACAGGCTATCTGGTGGAATATGCCCCAACGAAAAAGATCTTCGGCGGAGCCGATCGTCAGGAAACCCAAGATTACGTTTCTGGACGATTTGGTTAAGGTATTATTGCGTGATTAATTGGCCCAGATAGTTTAGTCTTAGCAATAGGCTGGCTTGATTGTGATGGGAATCTAACTGCTGGAGTATTGTTGCCACGGATGGGATTCCCGCCGTTTCAAATATAGCAATGAGACGTTTGCACTGAGCCGAGTCTGGAGGCTGTTGTGTGCCGCGTTCGGCCTGGGATTGGGTCAGGTCGAGGAGCGATCGAATATGGTGGTGAAGAGCTAGCTCACTGGTTGGAAAATTTTCTAGTTCCGGTTCTAAAACCTCGTCGTCTGTAGATTCTCCTAGGACTGCGGCAGGCACTGTTGTTTGCTGCTGGGGCATGCCTAGGTTGAGCACCTGATGGGTGAGAAGCGCGATCGGGTAGGCAAAGAGCTGTTGGTTGATGCGATCGATCCGGGCGATAATTCGGCCTTCTGGGTTGGTGAGTTTTTCCAAAGCTTGAATGCGGTGTTCGTCTTCGGGGTGATAGGGGACGCGCAGGAATAGAGGAGAGGCGGTGCGATCGAAAATCGGCCAAAGTAATTGTTGATTGACAGCATCAAATTGGCATTTTCCCCAGATTGTCGGTTCCAGAATGACCATGGAGTCTAAGGGATTAGCAATGCGTAGGCCGATAAATTGGTGTTGTTTGATATGATTCTCTAAGGATTCCCAGTGGTCAAACATCATGTTGCCGAAGTCGATCGCTTGAAGATCAACTTCACCTAAGATTAAAGCTTGGGTTTTCAAGCTGGAGGATAGGCGGCGCTGGGGGTTTCGGTGGGTTTCCTGGAGCTGGAGCCTTTTGCCCATGGCGGCGTTGGGGATAGGAAGACCGGACCAGGGCATGGGCTGGCTGTAGCGGTATTCGGGGCGAAACCCTTGGGCCAGCGGTCGGATGTCGCTCCAACTATTCCAAGATTTGGCCAGGTTATCCCAGAATAAAAGGGTAAATCCGGCGTATTTTGAGCTGGTTTGCCAATGGTAGGCGGCTAGGCCGATGAGTTCTAGGCGACCGATGTTGTCGTATTGGCTGCGGTGTTGGCCGATTAGATCGGGGTGGGGATTGGTGGCAAGGGCATCAGTCAGGGCGTAGGTGCGGGCGAGTTGGGCGAGCAGGTTGGCACTGTCGGCTTGGGCGTCGCGGCGGAGAAGTAGATCGATTTCGGTGGCGATGCTGCGGAGGGATTTGGCGAGGCGGGGCAGGTCGAGGGCGGCGCTGGCGAGGGTGAGGCAGCGCTGACGGGTGGCTTCGGATAAACGGCAGAGGCCAAGTTCTACGATTTCTTCGAGGAACTGGGCGATCTGGGGCAGGATTTCGGTTTGGGTTGGTTTTGGTTTTGGAGTGAGGGTTTCTGGGAGGGCGATCGGGTTGCCTTGGTGGGCCTGGTGGCAGAGGATCGCGGCAATTCGATGGTCACAGGGCTGACGGGCTTTGCAGGAGCAGATACTGGCGGCGAGATCGAGACTGAGGAAACGGGCGGTGACGTTTAGACTAAGGAATTGGACGGTAAGGGGAGTGGGGGAGATGGTCACGTCGGGGTTTTGGGCAAATAGGTTGATGCCGTCGGTGACGGTTTTCTTGCCTGCCCATTGAATGAGGTCGTCGAGGGTGAAGGTGGGGAATGGGGGAAGTTCTGCGGGGGCAACTATGAGATCCCGTAGCCAGAGACCTGTGAGGAGGATGTGGCGGCAGGTGTCTAGGGCGGGGCAACTGCATTGGACCTTAGGGAGGCCAAGGTCTGTGAGTTGGAGCTGTTCGGTGCCAATTTGAAGGGTGAGTTGGTCAGGGGTTTCAGCCAAGATTTCGGGGCGATCGCCTTGGTCGTAGTCTTTTTTCGATCGGCGCAGTAGACCGACGTTGGCGAGGGCGGTGAGGGTGCTGTCGTCGAGGGGTTGTTGGGTGAGGCGGGTGAGGAGGGGGACATGGTGATTAACGGATAATTTTGACGAGCCATTCGGCGAGTTGCTTTGGGGTCAGGGCGGCGATTTCCATGCCGATCGCGGCGAGTCGTTCGGCCATTTGGCGATCGTAATAGGCTGTAGCAACTTCATCGAGGGAGGCAAGGCCGATGAGTTTGACGCCGGATTCCTGGAGGCGATAGGTGGTGCTGAGGAGTTTTTTCGGAGAGGCTCCTTCGGCGAAGTCGCTGATTAGGACCAAGATGGTGCGGTGGGGATCGCCCACTAGGGTTTCGCAATAATTCATGGCTTTGCCGATGTCGGTGCCGCCGCCGAGTTGGATGCTCATAAGGATTTCGACGGGGTCTTCGGCATGGTCTGAAAGATCAACCACTGAGGTGTCGAATACCACGAGGTTGACTTTGAGGGAGGGCAGTCCAGCTAGGATTCCGGACATGACGGCGCTGTGGATGACGGAGCTGGCCATGCTGCCGCTCTGATCGACGCAGAGGATGATTTGCCAGGGGATTTGGCGTTCTATGCGGGAGAAGAAGCGGGGGTTTTGGAGGATGATTTGGTGGCGATCGGGGTCATAGTTTTTCAGGTTAGCGCGGATGGTGCCTTTCCAGTCGAAGTTTTGGGCGATTTTTAGGGGGCTGTGCTGTTGGCGGTTGAGTTTGCCGAGGAGGGTGCGGCGAATGTCTTGCTCTAGTTTGCGGCGGAGGTCTTCGACGACTTGGCGGATGATGCGGCGGGCGACATGGAGGACTTCGCCTTGCATTCTGCCGCGAAAGGTGAGGACCATTTTGAGCAGGTCTTGGTTGGGTTCTAGCTTTTCTAGGACTTCTGGATCGGTGACGAGTTCGGTGATTTCGTAGCGATCGAGGGCATGTTTTTCGATGATTTCTGTGGTTTCTTTGGGGAAGAGTTCGCGGATTTCGTTGAGCCAGGTGGGGACGTTGAGCTGGCTAGGATCGAGGGTGCCGGGGGTTTTCTCGGCACCCTCGATCCATCGTTGTCGGCCTCTGACGCCGCGTCCGGCATATTCACGACCGTAGAGATATTCCAGGAGAGCTTCGCG